>DBZJ01000080.1 GCA_002311635.1 Syntrophaceae bacterium UBA1163 | reverse complement strand
AACGACGGCGCCATCCTGTCCATCGCGTATGACAAGGTGCACTACTCGAATAAGCCGGAGGGCTGGAACATGCGGATCGTGTTGGGGATCTCGACGGTGCTGGGCATGGCCGGTGTGGTTGCGTCGTTCGGGCTTTTCTATCTCGGTGAGCGTGTGTTTCACCTCAACCGTGAAGTCATCCAGACATTGATGTACCTGAAGCTCTCCGTGGCGGGGCATCTGACAATTTTTATCACCCGCACCCGGGGCCCTTTCTGGTCTATACGTCCCGCGCGGATTCTGCTGACGGCGGTGATTGGCACGCAACTGGTTGCCACAGTTTTTGCGGTGTATGGAATCCTGATGACGCCCATCGGTTGGGGCTGGGGGCTGGCGGTGTGGGGTTATGCCTTGGCCTGGTTTTTGGTGAACGATCGGATTAAATTGGCGGCGTATCGGGTCGTTGACCTCGGGCAGCCGGGACTCTTACTCAGAAGAAGCGAAAGATCGGCAATCTGATGCGACGACCTATTCCGGGAATCTGTGTTAAGGGCTGAGAATAAAAGGGTATAAGGAGGTGATCCGTTGTAAAGATGGGAAAAATCCTCTTGTGGATCGTTTTGCCTCTTCTTTTTCCGGGGTTAACGGCAGGGATCGGTTGGTGCGACAATTCTTTTTGCCTGGGTTGTCATCAGGATCAAACGCTGACAATGAAAGACGTCCATGGGAAAAGTGTCTCTCTTTTTGTTTCCAAAACGGAATTTAAAAGTTCTGTCCATGCGAAGCTCGATTGCTCAGACTGTCACACCCAGATTAAAGATGATACCCACGCAGCAGGAGGAGAAAAGACTACGGGCCAGAGAGTGAACTGCGGAGGTTGTCATCGTGAGGCGGAGAGGGAGTATCAGCAGAGCGTTCATGCCAACGTTACCATGAAGGGAATGGAGGGGGCGGCTTACTGTTATGATTGCCACGGAAAACATAATATCCTCTCAAGCCAAAATCCGAAATCGATGACCTATTTTTCCAACATTGAAAAGACCTGTGATCGGTGTCACGCTAATATCAAATTTGTCAGAGAACATGCATTGGGTCCGGGTCCTACCCCCGAAGCACTTTTCAAGGGAAGCGTTCATCGAGAGTCGGGTAAGGTGACATGTACGAGCTGTCATGGGAGCCACAATCTTAGGTCGCTCATCGATCCCCGATCTTCTGTCTTTCGGTCGAATATTCCTGAGACCTGTGGATCATGCCATCCCCAGATTACAAAAGAATTTACGGAAAGCATCCATGGGGTGCTGGCCGCAAAAGGCAGAAGTGATGCTCCCACCTGCACCACCTGCCATGGCATCCACGGGATCAAAGCAGTAATCAATCCTAACTCTCCAGTGAATGAGAGAAGGATTGCTCTGACGACTTGCCCTCAGTGCCATGCCTCGCTACGAATCGCAAGAGAATATGGGTTCAGTACGGCACCGGTGAAATCGTATTTGAATAGTTTCCACGGACTCTATTATCGGGGCGGAGACCCCTATGTGGCCGAATGTGCCAGTTGTCATGGTGTCCATGATATTCGTCCTCCTTCAGATCCCGAATCGACAGTTAACAAGAACAACTTAAAAAAGACTTGCGGCCGGTGTCATCCGGATGCCTCGGAGAGCTTCACGAAACTATCAATCCATACCTTTGGCCCGACAGGAAGAGCGAATATTGGAGAGAAGGTCGTCGGATGGGTGAGAACCTTCTACATCGTCATCATCATCGCTGTCGTCGGGGGAATGGTCTTTCTCAATTTTACCGATTGGCTGAGAAAGACGATCGATCGGAGACTTTGAAAACAAAGGAAGGAATTGCGAAGAGGGACCTCAGATTAACGTTGAATAAGAGGATTCAACCCTGCTTTATTAAGGATGGATACGCCCCTTATGAGAATTTTATTCCTTTCGGGAAAGCTAAGGTAAGCTATGGCAGCTTCATAAAGGGAGATATGTTTGGATATTGATTTAATAAGGAAAGGAGCGAAACTTGTGCAAGCAATAAGGAAAATAGCGGCGGCTGCGTTCACAATTGCATTTTGTTCATTATTCTTCTTTCGATTAACTTCTGCGGGTTTTTCCAGGGCGTTGTATGACAAAGGAATTTACCAATTCAAACACTACGAAAGTACACCTGAAAGATACGTTCAAGACCCAGAGGGAAAATATTGGCAAGAACTCAAAAATCGAAATTTTCCCTTAGCTCTCATTGATTGGCAACTTGTCACTAATCTAGGCTCCGGCGACAAATATATGGACAAGCGTATTATTGGAACGGTTAAGAATAATTCCAAAGAAGAATTCTCCGAAGTCAAAATCGAATTTACGGTTTATGATGAGGAAGGATCTCAGATAGCGGTTGTGTTTAGTAACGTCAGTCGTTTTAAGCCCGGTACCATCTGGAAGTTTCAAATTCCTGTCACATCTGACGTCGGGAAAGCAGAATTGAAAGGACTTTATGTTCCTTCCCGCACCTAAAAGGCGATCCTTTCCATCGAGCGATGCTAAGCATCGACTATTCAGCAGCCATGTGGAAGGTATGGCTATGGAAAGGAGAGAGGTAGGGCATTCTGGCAGATCTATTTTCAGATTTCTTTTTGAGGTTGATCTGCACTGATCGTCATTCATTCTATCTTTTTGAAGAAAGGGGAACAAGATGAGCGAATCAACCAGGGGAAAAGAGAAAAAGAAGACAGTTGGAGTGAAAGAACCTTCAATGGAGATCTTAATAAACACTCTTTCCAGCCATAAAGATAAGGCACGCGAGGGCGCACGTCACACTCTTGTGGCTATGGGAAAAGCTGCAGTGCCATCACTAATCGAGGCACTGGGAAATAAGAACGCCTTGATGAGATGGGAAGCGGCGAAGGCCCTGGGCGAAATTGGCGATCCAGAGACAGCACCTGTCTTGGTGAAGGCCCTGGAAGATGACAATTTTGACGTCCGTTGGCTTGCAGCCGAAGGGTTGATTAAAATGAACATCCAGGGGTTAAAGCCATTGTTCGAGGCATTAGAACATCGAGGAGATTCGGTTTTGCTCCGGGAAGGAGCTCATCATGTTTTCCACGACCTGGCAAAAGGAGGATTGAGGAAATTTCTGGTTCCTGTGTTGGCTGCGCTTGAGGCTTTGGAGCCGGGAGAGGAGGTGCTCAGGGTAGCCCATCATAAAATGGAGGTGGAGGTACCTTGGGCAGCCCGCCGTGCCCTAGAGGTGTTGGAGAAATTGAAAAAGCCTTAAAGCGTCTTCGCGAATTTATTCTGTAGCCGAACAAATAAAATCGAGCGGGATATAAAGCCACTCTGGGAATCTTTTAGGAGGGGTTAGCAAATTGAGTGAGACTTCAGCGCCATGCCTTAAAGCGGAATCCTCAGGCGCTTATTGACACGATCATTTCTCCGGGAACCCCGACGTCACTACAGCGACTTATGAGAGCGCAAGGATGGATGAAAAAATTAGCAAATGGTTCTTAAAAGGAATTGCCGCCTCGCCGGGAATCGTCATCGGGAAGGCCTATGTCCTTCAGGACATTCTTCTTATGGTTGAAAGACGAAGTCTGGAGGAGGCACATGCAGAGGAAGAGGTTGTCCGTCTTAAACAGGCTATTCGTCGAGTGATCGATGAATTGATGGAAGACAACTCGCAGATTTCTCAGAGGATCGGTAAGAAGGATGCAGAGATCTTTCTTACCCACCTCGCCATACTTAAGGACCCTTATTTCATCGCTCAGATCTTAAAAAATATTCGGGAAAATGGAGTTAACGCAGAGTCAGCGGTGATGAGAGAGGTTGATGAGTTCGGGGAAGCTTTTAGAAAGATGGATGACAATTATTTACGAGACCGTGGCGCCGACCTTCGGGACATAGGAAGGAGAGTAATCCAGAAATTGATGCTACCACAGCAAACCACATGGGATTTTAAGGAACCGGTGATCTTCGTATCCTCAGAGTTGACCCCTTCTGATACAGTCAGATTTGATAAGGAGAAGATTCTTGCTTTCGCCACTGAATCGGGAGGCAAAGACTCTCATGCTGCAATTCTGGCGCGTTCTCTCGGAATTCCCGCAGTCTTGGGCATCGAGGGATTACTTTCAAAGGTTAATAAAGGGGATACACTGATCGTTGATGGCGATACGGGCATAGTGCTAATTAGCCCACCGGCGGAACTCATTCAAAACTATCAGGATCTCCAGCGGAGACGTGAATCGTATCAAAGGGATTTGTTTGAACTCGTTTCTTTACCTTCCAAAACCCTTGATGGTCGTGAAATTAGGTTATGGGGTAATATCGGAGGTCTGACTGATCTTGAATATTCGCTTCGTTTTGGAGCCTATGGTATCGGATTGTTCAGGACCGAGCTGCCGTTTCTGGTCTGGAGAAGATTCCTCTCTGAGGACGAACAATTTTCTCTCTACCACAACGTAGTTGCAGGGGCTGCTGGTAGGGAGGTCACCATTCGCACCCTTGATTTTGGAGGGGACAAGTTTTTCGAAGACGGGAAGGGCCAAAAAGAAAAGAATCCTTTTCTGGGTTATCGGTCGATCCGTGTATTTTTGAGAGAGAAGAATCTCTTCAAACAGCAACTTCGGGCTATCCTGAGGGCGAGTGCTTGCGGGCCTGTTAAGGTTCTTTTCCCCATGATCTCAAGCGTCGAGGAAATTAGACAAATCAGGGACTTATTTGAACTAACTAAGAGAGAACTTCGCAAAGAAGGGCTTCCCTTCGACGAGGGGATTCCGTTTGGAATCATGATTGAAATACCATCTGCTGCGATTCTGGCTGACCAATTGGCAAAAGAGGTCGATTTCTTCAGTATAGGCACCAATGACTTGGTTCAATACACGCTTGCGGTAGACCGGAACAATGATCTGGTGAACCATATCTATAAACCGTTGAACCCGGCAGTCCTACGTTTAATTCAAAAGGTTGTTCAGGTGGCAAATCAAACAGGCAAAAAGGTAACCCTTTGTGGAGAAATGGCGGGTACTCCAGCCTATATCCCCCTTTTGGTTGGATTAGGCTTGACCGATTTAAGCATGAATCCATCCTCTCTTCTCGAAGCAAAGAAGATCATCCGGAACACTGAATACAAGCACTGGAAGGTAGTGGCCGAAACAGCATCAGATCTTGCCTTGATTGAAGAAATTGAGAAGCTCATCACCTTTGAGAGGTAAAATGATCTTAGGAAATGTTCCTGCACATTAACTGTCGAGCTACTGAGGTTGCTGGCTTTCGTGGCCCTGTACAAGTATTTTACAGGGAAGTTTGAAAAAAGCTGACAGAAAGGTTTTCATGGGGAATGAATTCTTTAGTCGTATCCTGACGATCAACAGCGGTTCCGCCAGCATCAAGTTTGGGCTGGACAGTACAGGCAGAGTTGAAACAGTGGTGCTGTCAGGGAGCGTCGTAGGGATTGGTTTTG
>DBZJ01000140.1 GCA_002311635.1 Syntrophaceae bacterium UBA1163 | reverse complement strand
GTCTCCTGGAAGGAGGCGGCGGAGATAAAACTATCTGTGATAAGAGACGCCTTCGTGATTCCCAGGAACAGAGGCTCTCCCACAGCGGGTTTTCCTCCTTCCTTCATGACGCGGGCGTTCTCTTCCTCAAATACAAATTTTTCCACTTGGTCGTCTACCAAGAAGTGCGTATCTCCCACTTCTTTGATTTTCACCCTCTTGAGCATCTGGCGAACGATGACTTCGATATGTTTATCGTTAATCTTGACCCCTTGGAGTTTATAGACCTCCTGAATTTCATCGACTAAATACCGGGCCAGGGCCTTGTCCCCCAACACTCTCAAAATATCATGAGGATTGGAGGGACCATCCATCAGGGCCTCCCCCGCTTTTACAAAATCACCTTCATGGACGCTGACATGTTTTCCCTTGGGAATCATATATTCTTTGGACTCGCCCACATCGGGTCGAATGACCACCTTCCTCTTCCCTTTGAGGTCCTTTCCAAATTCAACCGCCCCATCGATATCGCTGATCAACGCATACTCTTTGGGCTTTCTGGCTTCAAAAAGCTCAGCCACTCGAGGAAGACCTCCTGTGATGTCCTTTGTCTTAGTCGTCTCCCGCGGGATCTTCACGATGACATCCCCGGCTTCCACCATATCTCCTTCGGAGATAAAAATGTTCGCTCCGACCGGAAGGAGATACCGAGCCTGGGAAGCAGACCCAGGAAGATTCATGGTCCTGCCTTTCTCATCCTTCATGGAGATCCTTGGCCGAAGCTCCGCGTCTTTCGATTCAGTGATCACTTTTCTCGAAAGGCCGGTAAACTCATCCACTTGCTCCTGCATGGTCGCCCCTTCAATGATGTCCCCAAACTTCACCCTCCCTGAGACCTCCGTCAAGACAGGGATGGAGTAAGGATCCCATTCTGCCAGGATCTCTCCTTCGTTCACCTTCTGCCCATCCTTGACCCTCAGTTTGGCGCCGTAAATCACGGAATACCTCCTCCGTTCTCTTCCGTTTTCATCCAAAATGGCAATCTCTCCATTTCGGTTCATGACGATCAGGTTTCCTTCGCGGTTTTTGACGCTCTTGAGATTGAGAAATTTCACCTTCCCGTCAATCCGGCATTCCAATGTCGTCTGTTCTGCCCGCCGGCTGGCGGTCCCACCGATGTGGAATGTCCTCATCGTGAGCTGGGTTCCCGGCTCGCCAATGGACTGGGCAGCGATGATGCCGATGGCCTCCCCCACACCGACCAGTCTCCCTCGGGCCAAATCCCTTCCGTAACAGAGGGCACAGACACCTTGTTTCGATTTGCAGGTAAGCACGGATCGAATCTTGACCTTGTCAATTCCAATATCTTCAATGCGATCAGCCAGGGTCTCGTCGATTTCTTCATTCCCTTTGGCGACCACCTCATTGGAAAAAGGATCCCGGATTTCTTCCAGGGCCACGCGGCCCAGAATTCTTTCTTTCATCGATTCGATGATCTCCCCTCCCTCGACGAGCGATTCGACTTCGATCCCATCCAGGGTGCCGCAGTCATGCTCCCTGATCACAACGTCCTGAGCGACATCTACTAATCGCCGGGTGAGATATCCGGCATTGGCTGTCTTCAAAGCGGTATCGGCCAGCCCCTTTCGGGCGCCGTGGGTGGAGATGAAGTATTGCAGAACCGACAGCCCTTCCCGAAAGTTCGCGGTGATGGGCGTTTCGATGATCTCTCCGGAAGGTTTGGCCATCAAACCCCGCATCCCGGCTAATTGTCGCACCTGTTGGGCGCTGCCTCGAGCTCCGGAGTCGGCCATGATGTAAATAGGGTTTAAACTCTCTGTAGTTTGTTTCTCTCCGGAAGGGGCCACCACCTCTTCGCTCCCCAGTTCCTTCAACATCACCCCCGCAATGTTTTCAGTGACCTGAGCCCAGATGTCGATGACTTTATTGTATCGCTCTCCATCTGTAATCAATCCCTCCGTATATTGTTCTTGAACCCTCTCGATCTCCTGTTGGGCTTCTCGAAGGAGTTTTTCCTTGTTGGAAGGAATCAGCATGTCATCAAGGGAAATGGAAATCCCGGCCAAGGTCGCGTAATAATAACCCAAACCCTTCAACCGATCAGAGAGAAGGACCGTTTTCTTATCTCCCCCATACCGGTAGCAATAGTCGATGAGATTGGCGAGCTCGCTCTTCTTCATGACCTTGTTGATCAATCGAAACGGGATCTCCTCAGGGAGAATTTCCTTCAGGAGGACTCTGCCCACAGTGGTCTCGACGAGTTCCCCATCTAATCGGACCTTGATTCGGGCATGAAGGTCGACCTCATTCGCATCGTAAGCGATTCGGACCTCCTCCGGGTTTGAAAAGGCTTTTCCCTCCCCTCTGACGTAAGGGCGCTCCCGGGTCATGTAATAAATTCCAAGGACGATGTCTTGGGTGGGAATAATGATGGGTTTCCCATTCGCCGGGGAAAGGATGTTATTGGTGGACATCATCAGTATCCTTGCCTCCGCCTGAGCCTCCACAGAAAGGGGAACATGGACAGCCATCTGGTCTCCGTCAAAATCAGCGTTAAAGGCAGCGCAGACCAACGGGTGGAGCTGGATGGCTTTGCCCTCGATCAATACGGGCTCAAAGGCCTGAATCCCTAAACGGTGAAGGGTCGGCGCACGATTGAGCATCACCGGATGTTCACGGATCACTTCATCCAGAACGTCCCAGACCTCGGGCCTCTCTTTCTCCAACATCTTCTTGGCACTCTTGATCGTGGTCACCAAACCCTTCTCTTCCAAACGGTGGTAGATGAAAGGTTTGAACAGTTCAAGGGCCATCTTCTTGGGAAGGCCGCACTGATGCAACTTCAGCTCGGGGCCGACGACGATCACCGAACGGCCGGAATAGTCCACCCGTTTCCCTAGAAGGTTCTGTCGGAAACGGCCCTGTTTGCCCCGGAGCATATCGCTCAATGATTTAAGAGGTTTCTTATTCGCCCCTAAGATCGTCCTTCCTCTCTTCCCGTTGTCGAAAAGGGCATCGACGGCTTCCTGCAGCATCCGCTTTTCGTTACGGATGATGATCTCCGGCGCGTTCAATTCGAGAAGCCGTTTGAGGCGGTTGTTCCGATTGATCACTCTTCGGTAAAGGTCATTCAGATCAGAGGTGGCAAACCGGCCTCCATCCAAGGGGACAAGAGGGCGAAGGTCGGGCGGGATGACGGGAATCACTTCCAAAATCATCCACTCCGGTTTGTTTCCCGATTCCAAGAAGGACTCAATAATCTTTAACCGTTTGGCCAGCCTCTTTTTCTTGGCTTCCGAGGCCGTTTCCTTCATTTCGGTCCGAAGCTTCTGAGAAAGTTCCTTCACGTTCGTGTTTCTCAACAGCTCCCGAATCGCATCCGCTCCTTGAGCGGCCACAAAATCATCTTTGTATTTCTCCCTCGCCTCCCGGTATCGATCTTCCGAAAGAATCTCTCCTTTCTTGACGGGCGTCTTCTTCCCGTCGAGGACGAGGTAGGCCTCAAAGTAGAGAATCCGCTCTAATTCTCTGAGCGTCATATCCGAGAGGATCCCAATTTTACTCGGGATGCTCTTGAGGAACCAGATGTGCGCGACCGGGGTGGCCAACCGGATATGGCCCATCCTTTCCCTGCGGACCTTGGATTGAATGACCTCCACGCCGCATTTTTCGCAGACAATGCCCCGGTGCTTCATCCGTTTGTATTTGCCGCAATTGCACTCATAGTCTTTGGTGGGGCCAAAGATCTTGGCACAGAAGAGCCCGTCCTTTTCCGGTTTGAACGTCCGATAGTTAATGGTCTCTGGCTTTTTTACCTCTCCGTGGGACCAGGATTCGATCTTTTCCGGAGAGGCAATCGAGATCCGAATGGCATTATAATTAATCGGACTTTTCCCCTTCTCAAAGAATGATAAATAATCTTCCAAGGTTGCCTCCTTTTAGAAAGCATAGCGCATAGAGCATGGCGCATAGCAAAGAACTTCGCTATGCGCTTTGCGCTCTGCGCTTTGCGATATTAAATTTCTTCTCTCTTTTCTTCGATCAATTCGGTATCCAAACAAAGGCTCTGTAATTCTTTGACCAGCACGTTAAACGACTCGGGCAATCCAGGCTCCAGCGTGTGCTCTCCTTTGACGATCGCCTCATAGACTCGAGTCCTTCCCGCGACATCGTCCGACTTAACCGTCAAGAATTCCTGCAAGGAATGGGCCGCTCCATAGGCCTCCAAGGCCCACACCTCCATCTCCCCTAACCGTTGCCCTCCGAACTGAGCTTTTCCACCCAAGGGCTGTTGGGTCACCAAAGAATAAGGGCCGATGGATCGGGCATGGATCTTGTCGTCTACGAGGTGGTGCAATTTGAGGAGGTACATATAGCCTATGGTCACCTTCTGGTGGAAAGGTTCCCCCGTCCTCCCGTCATAGAGAATCGTTTGCCCAGTGGTCGGAAGTCCGGCTCTCTTCAAGAGATCCTTGATCTCTTCCTCCGAAGCTCCGTCGAACACAGGGACCGAGACGAAAATTCCTTCACCCAGCTTCCGGGCCAGCTCGACAATCTCGTCATCGGTCGCCTGCTCCAGGTATTCATTCACCTCTTTTGAGGAATAGATTTCCTTAATTCTTCTTCGAAGCAATTTGGGGTTGAAGTGTTTCTCCAAATATTCCTCAATCTTCCATCCCAGGCCCTTCGCAGCCCATCCCAGGTGGGTCTCAAGAATTTGGCCCACATTCATTCGTGAGGGGACGCCTAATGGATTGAGGATGATTTCGACCGGGGTCCCATCCTCTAAATACGGCATGTCTTCCTCGGGGAGAATTCTGGAAATGATCCCTTTGTTCCCATGACGTCCGGACATTTTATCCCCGACAGAAAGCTTTCGCTTCATGGCGATGTAGACTTTGACCGTCTTGATGACGCCCGGAGCCAGTTCGTCTCCTCTCTTCAGTTTGGCCAGCTTATCTCCAAAGACTCCCTTCACCACATTGATCTGGAGTTCTGCATGGTCGAGAAAACGTTGAACGTCGGGAAGAACTCTCTTCCCCTCGATCACATCAATCTCCTTGAGTCGATCGAAGGGGATCGCAAAGAGATGTTCTTCCTTGAGCCGCTCTTTCGCCTCCAGATAGACGCGGCCTTTCTTCTCATCCCCTATCTTATGGGCGGCTTTTTTGTCGATGAGATATTTCCCGATCTTTCTCCGCGTACTGTTCTGGATGATCCGGATCTCATCCGCCTGGTTTTTCAGCAGCCGCGCCTTCTCTTGGTCCTCGATGGTTTTTGTCCTCTCATCCCTCTCCTGCCCCTTGCGTGAAAAAACTTTGGCATCGATGACAATTCCTTCGATCCCGTGAGGGACCCTCAACGAGGTATCTCGAACATCTCCTGCTTTTTCACCAAAGACAGCTCGAAGGAGTTTTTCCTCCGGAGAGAGTTGGGTTTCTCCCTTCGGGGTCACTTTTCCAACCAGAATGTCGCCGGGGTTCACCTCGGCTCCAACCCGAATGATTCCGCTCTGATCGAGATCCTTCAGGGCCTCTTCCCCGGCGTTAGGGATATCACAGGTGATCTCCTCTTTGCCCAGTTTCGTATCGCGAGCCACACACTCCAATTCCTCGATATGGATCGAGGTGTAGGTATCTTCTTTCAATAGCTTTTCACTGATGAGGATGGAGTCCTCAAAGTTGTACCCTCCCCAGGGCATGAACCCTACCAGGACATTCTTCCCTAGCGCCAGCTCTCCCATATGGGTGGCAGGCCCGTCGGCAATCACCTCACCCTTTTTGACCCGCTCACCGATACGGACAATCGGCCTCTGATTAATACAGGTGTTCTGGTTGGATCGTTTGTATTTGATTAACGTATAAATGTCGACTCCCGGATCATCCTCTTTCTGACCGTCCTCATCGGCACGGATGACGATTCGAGAAGCATCCACATCTTCCACGACCCCGCTCCTCTTGGCCACCACTGTCACCCCGGAATCTCTGGCCACAATGGCTTCCATCCCCGTTCCAATCAGCGGGGCATCCGTTTTGAGAAGGGGAACGGCCTGGCGTTGCATATTCGATCCCATCAGGGCACGGTTGGCATCATCGTTCTCCAAGAAGGGAACGAGAGAGGTGGCCACACTTACCAACTGTTTTGGAGAAACATCCATATACCGAATTTCCTCAGGTCTCACCATCACAAATTCGCCCCCTCTTCGGGCCGAAATGAGCGGGACGGTAAACCTCCCTTCTCTATCCAAGGGAGCATTGGCCTGAGCGATGGCGGGTTTGTGACCGTCGATCTCTTCTTCCTCATCCAGGGCAAAAAGATATCGGATGTTATTCGTGACCTTTCCGTTGATCACTTCCCGATAAGGCGTCTCAATAAAACCATAATCATTGACACGGGCATAGGTGCTGAGAGAAGTGATCAGGCCGATGTTCGGCCCCTCCGGGGTTTCAATGGGACAGATTCGCCCATAGTGGGTGGGATGGACGTCCCTGACCTCGAATCCCGCCCTCTCCCGAGTGAGCCCTCCGGGACCCAGGGCAGAGAGGCGACGCTTGTGCGTGATCTCTGACAGTGGGTTGGTCTGATCCATAAACTGGGAAAGTTGACTCGATCCGAAAAACTCCTTGATCACCGCCGACAGGGGTTTTGAGTTGATGAGATCATGGGGCATCAACGTCTCTATGTCTTGAAGGCTCATCCGCTCTTTGATCGCCCTTTCAATTCTCACCAACCCGATGTGATACTGGTTTTCCAAGAGCTCCCCAACGGTCCTCACCCGCCGGTTTCCCAAGTGGTCAATATCGTCGACCGCACCCTGACCATCCTTGAGTTTGATCAAGTATTGGACGACCTCCAGAATGTCTCTCCTTCTCAAGGTTGTCTTCTCATCTTCCGAGATCTTTCGAATCCTTCCTCGGACATCATCCGTGATGGTTCCCTCCTTCAGCGAAGGCATCAGTCCAATCGGATGAAGGATCTTGGCGATCCGTTGAATCTCCTCAGCCATCTCCGGAGTGGCAATCGCTTCGTCAAAATCAAGCCATCCCTCCGAGATGCGATCGACCAGCTCTCTTCCCCCTGCATAGGTCGCTCCGGCCGCTAACGCCTCTTTCTTCAATCTCTCGGTGAAAACCAACACCTTAGGGGGATTCCCCTTGAGACCGAGTTTATGGTTCAACTTCATCCTTCCCACTTTAGAGAGGTCGTAGCGTTCGGGGTTGAAGAAAAGATTGTAGAAGAGGCCGCTGGCTGTCTCAATGGTGGGAGGATCCCCGGGGCGAAGTCTTTTGTAGATGTCCAGGAGGGCCCTCTCGGACTCCTTCTCTCGAAGGGATTTACCCGGCTCCACAGCGGGTAACTTCTCCCTTTCCTCTCGGGTCAGGCCAATCTTATCCGCCACCAGCGTATCTCGCAACGAAGAGCTGACATTGATGTTATCGATGAACAGGATCTCGAAGGATTCGATCTTTCTCTCTTTCATCTCGTTGAGAAGCTTTTCGGTCACCTGGTCATTACATTCGGCAACGACTTCTCCTGTTTCGGGGTCGACCACATCCTTCGCCAGGTATCGACCGATCAGGTCTTGGACTTCTACCGAAATGGTGTTGATCTTGGCCAATTCCAATTTCTTGAAAGCGTCTTCCGTAATGCGGCGATGTTTTTTGAGGATGATCTTGTGGGTTTTGGGGTCCAAAATGTCAGAGGTCGCCTTTTGACCCACCAGCACCTCTTCTGAAATCTCCTTTTGGAACTTCCCTCTTCGAATCAGGACCGTTTCCTTATGATAGAAGTAGTCCAAAAGCTCCTGTCCGGTGTACTTGAGAGCTCGAAGGAGGACGGTGACAGGAATCTTTCGACGTCGGTCGATCCGAACATGGAGAAGATCTTTCTGATCAAACTCGAAATCAATCCAAGAGCCCCGGTAGGGGATAATCCGCCCATAGTAGAAGACCTTCCCGCCGCTGTGGGGTTTGACCTGATCCTGATCGAAAAAGACGCCGGGGGAGCGATGGAGTTGGCTGACAATCACCCTTTCGGTCCCGTTCACAATAAACGTTCCGTTTTCGGTCATCAGGGGGATTTCGCCAAAATAGACTTCTTGCTCTTTTACGGCTTTGATGCTCTTGGCCTTGGTCTCTTCATTCACATCCCAGACCACTAAACGGACCGTCACCTTAACGGGTGCCGCATAGGTCATCCCTCTGAGCAGGCATTCTTCCACGTCATATTTCGGCTCGGTGAGACGATAGTTGACGAATTCAAGAGAAGCGGTTTCGTAAAAATCCTTGATCGGAAAGACGGTTCTAAAGACGGCCTGAAGTCCAGTGGGTTCCCGTTTGTCCGGATCTCCACTGGCTTGTAGAAACTGCTCGTAGGATCTTTTCTGAACGTCGATCAGATTGGAGATTTCCAAGACTTCCTTAATTTTTGAAAAGTTCTTCCGATACCTTCGATAGACCGGGACAACGCTGGCCATAGTCACTCCTCTCCCTTAAACAGAAAGTCTCCTCCCTCTCGGACGATCACCTGACATTTGTCTTGTCCTCCCGGGAAGAGACCACGATATTCCTTGCCCCCGGCTCCGCCGGAGAACCTAACACAGTTTAAAATCACAAACTCCAAATGAATGCCAACTTTCAATCCCAAATATCTTTGGGTGGAGCTCATTCGTATTCTGGTGCTTCGCTTAGTACAAGAAACTTATTATTGCCGGTTTGGCAACAATCCAACCTCCGGGCGCCTGTATCTTTCTGTCTGATGTTTCCTACTTGACTTCGACCGTGCCGCCGGCATCTTCAAGCTTTTTCTTCATCGTTGCGGCATCTTCTTTTGAGACCCCTTCTTTAACCGGCTTGGGGACACCCTCGACGAGATCCTTGGCTTCTTTCAAACCCAGTCCGGTCAGTTCTCTGACGACTTTGATCACCTGGATCTTCTTATCGCCAAAACCCGTGAGGACGACGTCAAATTCCGTCTTCTCTTCAGCAGGCGCAGCCTCTCCTCCCGCTACGGCGCCGCCAACCGGCATCGCCGCCATCGCCATCGGCGCGGCAGCCTTGATTCCCAGTTTTTCCTCCAAGGCCTTCACCAAATCGCGTGCCTCCAACAAACTTAAACCACTGATCTCCTCGGCAATTTTTTGGATATCTGACATTTGAAAAATCCTCCTATCTCAAAATTATTAGATGGCGGAAGGTGGAATGCGGTTTCAAAAATTACTGATTGACTTTCCACTCTCCACTTTCTCCAGTTGATCCACACGTGCCTGAAGGATTCCAAGCACCTGTCGGATGGCATTATAAAGAACGGCTCCAAGCTGACTGGCTGTCCCCTGGATCCCCCCGAGTAGCTGGCCAAAAAGTACCTCACGCGGGGGCATCGTCGCCAGAGCTTTAACCTCTTCGGGAGAAGCCACCTTCCCCTGGATAAGGCCGACTTTAATCTCAAGAGAGGGCTGGGCTTTGGTGAATTCGGATAGAATCTTTACCAGAAGGACCGGATCTCCGTATGAGATTGCCATAGCCGTCGGTCCTTCAAAATAGCCATCCAATTTCTCCAAATCTGTCCCTTTGGAAGCCAGTTTCATCAACGTATTCTTGACCACGTGATAGGAGATTTTCTCCTCCCTCAATTTTTGTCTCAGCTGGCTCAATTGTTCCACATTAAGACCTCGGTAATTCGTCAGGACGACGGCCTGAAACTCCTTCACCCTTTCACCAAGATCTGAGATGACCTGTGCCTTCTCTTTCCGATTCAATGACTTTTACCTCCTCCAAAGAAGTCCTTCGCCTTTCTCAGGACTTCAAAGCACCTCTGACATAAAGTGGATCGATCTTGATTCCAGGCCCCATGGTCGTGGACAGGGCAATGCTCCGCAAATAGATCCCTTTGCTGGTGGGCGGCTTTACCCGGAGGATCACCTCGAGGAGGGTTTTGGCGTTTTCCAACAAGCGATCATACCCAAAAGAAACCTTCCCAACAGGGACATGAACCACCCCAGCCTTTTCAACCCTAAACTCCACTTTGCCCGCCTTGATCTCTTTGACGGCTCTTTCCAAATCGAAGGTGACGGTTCCTACTTTGGGGTTAGGCATCAACCCACGAGGTCCTAAAATCTTCCCTAGTTTGCTGACCAATCCCATCATGTCCGGTGTGGCAATCGCTTTGTCAAAGTCCAGCCATCCTTTTGAAACTTTCTCGACGAGGTCTTCTCCTCCGACGAAATCGGCACCCGCATCGAGCGCCTCTTTTTCTTTCTGACCTTTTGCAAACACCAACACCCGGACCTTCTTGCCCGTTCCGTGAGGGAGGACGACGGTTCCCCGGACCATTTGATCTGATTTCTTAGGATCCACCCCCAGACGAATGGCGAGGTCCACTCCCTCATCGAATTTAGCGAAGACCGTCTCCAGAAGGAGTTTGACGCCCTCCTCCAGTTCGTACCGTTTGCTTCGATCCACCTTGCCTCTTGCCTCTAAATATTTTTTCCCTCTCGTTGCCATAGTCTTCTCTTAGCCGATCTCCAAACCCATGCTCCGTGCCGTCCCCTCGATCGTACGGATCGCACCCTCCATGTCCACCGCGTTGAGATCTTTGAACTTGATTTGTGCGATCTCCCGGATCTGGTCTCCGGTCACTTTCCCCACTTTGTTGCGATTGGGCTCCCCAGAGCCTTTCACAATCTTTGCCGCCTTCTTCAAAAGAACGGAAGCGGGCGGGGTTTTGGTCACAAAGCTAAAGGATCGATCGGAATAAATGGTGATCACCACCGGGATGATCATCCCTTCCTGCCCCTGAGTCCGAGCGTTGAAGGCCTTACAGAACTCCATGATGTTAACCCCATGCTGTCCCAGGGCCGGTCCGACCGGAGGGGAAGGGTTCGCCTGTCCTGCTTGAATCTGAAGCTTCACCATTGCCGCCACTTTTTTCGCCATGATCCACCCCTCGAATGAGGACCGTCAATTCTTTTCTACTTGTATAAAATCCAGTTCTACTGGAGTTGCCCTTCCAAAGATAGAGACTAAAACTTTCAATTTCCTCTTCTCCGGTTTGACCTCTTCAATCGTTCCGATAAAGTTGACGAAAGGCCCGTCGATGACCCGAACGCTGTCTCCGACTCCCAAAGAAACTTTGGGTTTTGCCTTCGAGACACCTTCTTTCATTTGAGACAGAATCTCTTCCACCTCTCCTTCCGAGATGGGAACGGGTTTTGTACCATCGCCGGCAAAGCCCGTGATTTTCGGCGTGTCCTTGACGATATGCCAGGTCTCCTCGTTCAACTCCATCTTCACCAATATATAGCCGGGGAAAATCTTCCTCTGGGAGGTCTTTCTCTTTCCCTTCACCAGCTCCACCACAGTTTCCGTGGGGACTAAAATGTGGGAGAAAAACTCTCCCTTGCCGAGGTTCTTAATCCGTTCTTCTAAATTCTGTCTGGCCCTGTTTTCGAAACCCGAATAGGTGTGGACCACATACCACTGTTGCGCCATAATGTTTACCGTCTGGAGGAGAGAGGGAGTCCGTTCCACGTCCCTCTTTAACTCACTGCCCTCCTCAATAATTGCCTGACAAGACTTGACAGCCCGGAATCAACAATTCCCAAGAAGGTGGCGATGATAAAAACAGCCACCAAAACCACGAGGGTGCCGGAAAGGGTATCCTTTCTCGAAGGCCAGGTCACCTTTTTGAGCTCCGTCCTCACCTCTCTCAAAAATTGTATGGCGACGTCAAATTTCGCTTTAACTGAAAATTCCATTTTATTTTCTCCGCCCTCAGCCCTCACCCTTCCACCATCCAGTTATGGCAGACCATATATCTTCATCGCGGTATATGGCAGGCCAGGAGGGATTTGAACCCCCATCACCCGGATTTGGAGTCCGGTGCTCTATCCGTTAGAGCTACTGGCCTGTATCCGGTGCGTGGAGAGCTGAAGGTACAATCTGCACTTTCTACGGTCATTTTGTCTCTCGATGAGCGGTATGTTTACGACAGAACCGGCAATATTTCTTGAACTCCAGCTTATCCGGAGTGGTGCGCTTATTCTTGGTCGTAGAATAATTCCTCCGCTTACATTCTGTACAGGATAACGTTAAAATATTTCTCATCAAATACTCCTAATCAGGAAGTATCCCCTCTCCTTTATTCGATGACGTCGCTG
>DBZJ01000034.1 GCA_002311635.1 Syntrophaceae bacterium UBA1163 | reverse complement strand
ATTTAGGACGTTTGTATTAGTTGAGATGAATCGCTTTTTGGAGAAGTTTACTACATGAAATGGAAAATCCCGGATCTGCACACATGCCTTAATCTCATCAGCGCCGTCATCCTGCTGGGTGGTTTGGGTAGCGCTATCTTCATTTATCGGACGGCTGAGAATACGTCGTACGGCGCTTTAGGTTACGAAGCAGGAAGTGGCTCTGTCTATCCGATCATGCCTGAAGATTCCAAAAAATATCTACGGGACTTAGAACTCTATGGCGGAAAGGCAAATATGCTGATGGATCAGTTGAGGCGTGGGTTTGCCGGGTTATGGCACGGAAAATCACTCGCATTCACAGTAGCCTGCCTTAGCATTCTGATATCCTTTGGGGTTTTCTATGCTGCCAATCACTTGCCATCCCGGCTAAGATCCGATGTCCCCAGTGAAAACAACCGGAACGGATCCAACTAAAAGTACAATGGTTCTTCATTTCCATCCACAATCTCCTCTGTTCCCTGCTGCTCAAAAAACCTTCAAAACACCAGGCAGATTCCTGACCAGGTCTTCCGCCCAAAGTTACTCATGCCTCCCAAAGAAGCAGTGGTGTTTGAGGCGGGGTTGGAGGGACACCAATGTGGTGGTGCGATGATTGCGATTCTTGTCTACTTGTTCATGAAGTCAGATTCCAAATAATTGCTACATATGAAGAAGTCCTGACTCATGTAAAAGCCTACTGCGAAGGTAGAAAATCAGACTACGAAGTTTTAATTCATAATTTTGCCCGATCGAAGGGTTTGTCTAAAAGAGTCGGTGAAAAAGAGATTCAGACATTTTGCCACAATCTATTAGATGTATTAGAGTCCTCATTCGGTCTGTGAAGAGATCATTCGTTAACCTATGAATAAAATCAGCACCCGCCGTTCCTGAAATATTTGAGAGTTGCCACCAGGCCACAATTACCAACAGCAGCGCGAGAAGTGCACCTAATACCACACCAAGGTTTCCACTAAAATAGAGGCGAATTTCCGTTTCAAAAAGAGCAAACGCTGCTAATAAGCTGCGAGCAATCACGCGGAACACCCCTGCTCAGAGCCACCAAACCTCACGAACTGTCGTTAGACATCATATACTTCTCGTGGCACGACCCCTCCCAATTCGAGAAATTATCAGTCTTTTTCAAATATTATAACAGATTGTCTACCGGTGTAACTAAAGTCAACAATTCTCCAACCACCTGCGTACATTTTTTTTTAATGTCGTTGGATTCCCTTTACTGTCTTTATGCCATTCACACGATTTAAAAATTGGTGCCTCCTCATAAAGAATACCTTTATCAAGGCCTGCTGTGTTACTATTATAGATTATAACAACTACTCGAAAGACTATCTTTTCCGCCATCCTCCGCAAGCCCAGTTTGTCATTTTGCATTAAACACAATCTGGCCAAAATGGGGGTAAATGAGCGTCTCTACAAGCAGCCTTGCCACTTGAGCCGCACGGCCATACAACAAGAACCAACTGCCCAAGTCACCTGAAAAACCATATAGTTGCAACAAAGGGCCAATTTCAGGATCCGCTATCACTTTAGGAAGATCATTGATGAACCCAAGAATATCCCCCTTAAAAAGATCGATACCAACAGTTAACAAAGGGTTATCCAATTGCAAGTTAACTATCATCAAAATCTTATCTAATTCACTAAGAGGAAAAGGACTCCCGAAAATGATTCGCCAAACACAATCTCCACCTAATGCTGTAAGGATTCTCTGCGTGTTTAAATCCCATCGGCGTGTACTTATATCTATACTGTTGTCTGCAAACAGCAAAAGCTGGCTTCCCCTTGTAAAGGTAATTCTTCCTAACTGTTTTACTTCAAGGGAGCCGATCAGGAAATCGGATGTTGGAAGACTAGGACCAGCAACACTCCCAACAATTTTGGGGCTAACTACATAATATGTTCCTGTAATATTCTCGATTGATATTTCGGCTTCAACAATTGAAGAATCGGCAGAGATCACTTGAAACTCATTGAATACCAAAACCTTAAAATCCCCTGATGGAATTAGTCGGACATTACTGGAAATCGGAGGTTGGTATGTGAAAGGTTTGCCATTACTCGATCATTGAGTCGCTCCCTTGGTAAATCCGCCTTGCCGAGCGCAAAAGGCGAAATAAGCACCTTTCGGCTCAGAAGCCAATTACCGGTGTCGGCCACCAGATATCGGATGGTCCAGGATTCGTCGTCGAAATAGAAATCATCCAGCTTTCCAATGTCACCATCCGTTGCGCCGATGGCATAGCCTTCCAGATCTTTTACACTGTATTGCATTTTCTCTTCCCTCCTTTTCCCGGTTCAAGGGTCTTAGGGACTCTTTCCTGCATCAAATTCCGGGATCGTGGCGCGGATGCCGATCAACTCATTGGGAGATGATCCTAATTGAAAACAGCAGAACCCGGCATACCGCAACCATTCCCTTTTGAGTGGCCTAATACCCTTTATTCTTAAGCGTGATGAATCGTTATCTCAGTTGCCCTAGTCGTATCCAAAATTGTTTTTGCCTTTTCCACCTCTTCCCTTGTTCCGTGCGCCACCAGCAGGAAGTTATTCGACTTAAGAGAAGTCTCATATTTGAGGACGCTGCCTTTTGGAATGCCCATGCTGTATAGCGCTGCTCCAATAGCACTCAATCCACCTATAACAACGGCCCCTTCAAGAGCGCCAATGATCCACGCCACCAGCGGACCGCCCACAACGATGGGACCAATCCCGGGAATGAAAAACAGCGCGGAACCGAAAAGAAACCCCCATATTCCACCCCAGAATGCCCCCAACTTGCCCCAATATTTAACACGGTCACCCGTATTGTAATAGCCCACCACATGTTCTTCCGAATGATAGTCCTTGCCTACAATGGATAACTTCTTCATATCAAACCCTGCTTTCTGGAGTTCTTTGACAGCAGCCTCAGCCTCGGTGTGGATGTTGAAAATAGCTACAACCGAATTTTTCTCTGACATAGTGAACCTCCTTCTTTAATGGTAGACCCTTAGAATGATAAGTATCCATGTGATGGACGGAAATCCTATGCATGGAACGGTATCCTTAATGGGTATCATGTCTAAAACCGTACTTTCTGCCTATTAAAACAATTTTAGCTCCTGCCCGATCTCCTTAAGATATCAAGTATGATTTAGACTACTTATTCTTAGGTCCAGTCTTTTGGCCGAGCTTTGAAATCTCATTTCCTATGTCCTTGATCCCCTTTGCTAACCTCTTCTGCGGTCCATTTCTTGCCTTCTATTAATTTACCGGCTACTGCATGTCTTTAATAACATTAGCTTCCCCTGTTTCAAATTTATGTTCGGACCAAACTACAGCGTGTTCGAAATGGTCGGACTTTGTTACGATTAATCACTCGTTTTTTTTCCATCCAATCCATTCTGGATTCCCATCCTTGTCTCTCAATCGCAAGACTTCATTTCCTCGCTTCACGGTCGTGGCAATCATGATAGGCTCACCACCACGTGTGGCCTGTGAGCCGCTCACGGTGACCTGATCGCCTAATTTAAAATGTTTTGTCTGGCCAGGACCTTCAATGTAGAAGGTAGGACCCAGGTAAACCGGCAGTATCTCTTTCTTGTCAATAAGGACAGTCAATCGCATTTCCATGCCGAGTCCAGGTTCGGGAAATTGGTCTACTTTTATTACTTGCCCTGAGATGGTTTTAATTGTTTTAGAGTCAAAGATTTTTTTGTAAGGGTCTTCTCTCCCTGCACCAGGACGTCCCCCGTAACCGTAACGGTAACTATAACCTGGATAACGATAATCGGGAGAATCCCAACCGTAGTCCATGGGTCCCTGTTGTTCATCCCCGGGGACGCCATAAAGCTTGAAAATGCCCTCCCCCCAATGCATATCCCCCATGTTTGGCAAATTGTTCTTCTCAAAAGCAGGTGCCTTTTCCATTTGTTCTTTGGATTGATTGAGGAAGAATATGCCCTCTGATGGAAGCGCTGCAAGGGATTTCCAAGGGACGGGAAAGAGCTTACTACCGATGCCCAAAAAACCACCGCAATCAAGGACAGCGTACACAATTTCTCCCGTATCGATATCGACGACTAAATCTTCAATCTTTCCTAAAGTCTCGCCCTTCAGATTAATCACCTTGGAGCCTATGATTTTGTCCACCATAAAGGCATTCATTCGCTCACCTTCTGCCGTTTTGCTACCTGTCTTTCTTATCTCCGGCCCTTTTTTCTCTTGAGCAAAGCCATTCATCCCAAGAAATAGACCGACAATAGCCAGAAGAATGATTATCAGATGCTTTTTCATTGTGTATTGTATTCCTCCTTTTTGGTTTTCTTCTTATTAGACCAACTACAACTCTGACTTACAATTTTATCCGCCTAATCCCACATCGAATGTCAGCATGAAGAACTTTTTGTCTCTTCTCCCTCCATATACCGGGGCTGATTGAGTTCCCAGAGCCTCATCAATTGAGGAACGAGCAAGGTTGCTATTCCTTCCCCAGAGCCGCAAGTAATAGACCCAAGCTACATTTTGTGACTGTCATGTCCGGCCATTTCATACCTTCCGGTCCCGGTGTACTTGGCGGGGTCTTCATCAAACGCTCTTTTGCACGCTGGAGCAAAGAAATAATAGGTGTTCCCCATATGCCGTAACTTGGCCGATGCCTTCTTCGCATCCACTTCCATCTTACAGACCGGATCGATAGCCCTTCCGATCACCTCCTTCTCCCTTCTCAAGAGTTTTTCGGGTGAGACATCGAATTTCTCCTTACAGGAGACATTGCAGAAGTAGACGAATTGCCCTTGATAGACGCTCATCGCGGCAGCATGGGGGATCTCGATATTCATTCCACAAACCGGATCAACAGCTTCTCCCCATTTCTTGACTCCTTCGATGAATCTCTGAGGCTCTTTTTCAAATGCTTCTTTGCAATAAACAGCACAGAAATAGTAGTCGGTCCCTTGGTGGGATGTCTTTGCAGGTGGCGCTTTCTCATCCACAATCATTCCACAAACTAAATCGATACCCATAACCTTTCATCTCCCTTGCTTGTTCTACCCTTTGGCACTATTCCGCTTTTCTTCCGGATCCTCCACAATCAATACCAAACCCTGGACTCCACTGACCTTCACTTTCCTTCCTTTAGGGAATTTCTTCCCATTTGACCTTGCTTTCCATATTTCATCCATGATCTCCACCTTCCCTTCGGGATCAAGATCCTCTATGACCACCGCTTCTTCTCCGACCATCTGCTCGAATCCGGTTTGGGCCTTGGAACTCATTGCTTTGAGTATCTTAAAATAGACAAACCCGCTGGCTGCAGCAACTGGGAGATAAATGCTCAGGGCCACTCTGAAGGGCAAGAAAAAAAAAAGACCAAAACCAGGATGGGAATAGTCAAGATAATGTGACACATGACTGAATTCCTTCTCTACTTCAGGACATACTCTAACCCCTGTGTTCCCCTCAATATCCAAAATCCTTCTTCTTTTGTTCAAACTTTTCTTTATTGATTTCGCCTCGGACATACCTTCTCTTCAAGATTTCCGAAGGGGAGTCTTCCGAGGTAGTTCCATGGCCCTTGACCCCTGTAGAAACGAAGAGCCACCTGATCAGGAAAATGATTCCCACGATGACGGCGATCCAGAAGATCCCCATGATGATCATCCCAAACCACCCCATGTTATATCCCCAACGCATCATCCCTGGTCCCATTCCTTGTCCATATCCGAGTTCTTTCTTTTTAGGTTATCCTAATACTTCTGGCAGCGAAAATGGGGGATAGACCCTATTTTTTTATAAAAAAAGGTGTATTGGGGGCAGAATTCAGCTGGAATTCATTCCAATCAACATCCTGAATTCCAACAACTAAACCATAAGCCCCACTTTCATGGATCAAGAAAATCAAATCATTTTCCGTTCTGTTAAAAATCCACTCACGCTCCTTCAATTGTCTATAAGCATTTTCTCGCAACCTTAAGCGAACTCCTGGTGGGATATGACCTAAGATTGACCTGTTAGGTTTTGGGGGGCATATGATCTTTTTCAATTCCTCAAACCCTGACATGAAATAATACACCTCCTTAAAATTGGGAATCATTTGAATAAATCCAATTTTTTTGGACTCAGAGATAAGGTCTCTTCTCCTCTTGACTTATCGAAGTCTCATCCCACCACCACAATCGTAGCGTCCTAAATTTTCCTCCTGTGCAAGAAAAGTCACCTCCTGGGTTCCACCCACTCCCTGATGACAAATAGTGCATCGCGCCCCTTCAGCTACCCATTTCTCAAAACAGACCCATCAAAGGCACATCCCTTCATCTCTCCTCATCTCAAATCTTTAATCTCTCCGCTTCATACCTCTCGACCTCATCAGGCTAAATTTGGATGATATCCCTCTGACTCCACATCAAGATCATCTTCCGTGATTGTTTGCTAGCGTCATTTGATATGTATACATAGTGTTTCTATACAAACAAAATAGCAATTTTCCCTAACTTTGTCAACAAAAATTTCAGCCTTCCTGCTTTATAGGCAACTCTGACAAAAGTCACAACGCCTGCATCCCTTCTCCGTCCGTATGGAGCCGATCAGGGAACCAATCGCCTGTGACAGCTCCATACGCTTCTCGGAAAGGACCTTCATTCGTATGATGACCAGGATCATAAAAATAGGAATTGCAAATGGGCTGCCAACAACCTGGGAAAAGCAGAGGTTTGGGACCATCTTTTAATAACAGGAGGTTAGATTAATAGGAGAGAATAGTAGAGGATTATGAAACGATTTGTTTACCCTCAGTATTTGGTGGAACCTCAATATATTGAGGGATACTTTGAGGAAAGCAAGACAGCTTAATCTGACTCCTTGGTCTCCGGCCCGAGTACCCCGAGCTTATGCATCCACGCTCTTAAGGTTTCATTGTCCTTTGTGCCGACTGGTCGGCATGGGAGTTTCAGCTTGCTATATTGTAGT
>DBZJ01000207.1 GCA_002311635.1 Syntrophaceae bacterium UBA1163 | reverse complement strand
GCAAGTAGCCGGCGCCCAATCATGCCTTAGCCGAATCAGTATTTTGCGCCAAGCTTCATTAACGGAAATGAAAGATTTCTTTTTCCTTCAGTGAATTATCATCGGATGCGAGGGAATCGCCTCCGCCTCCTACCTGATGCCTGAGACCCTTCAACACGATAGGGGCACAAGCGGCTGGACACTACTTGCAAATATTACCTGGAAGTCGATAAGGAGCTGGCGAAGAAAGCGCACCGGGAGTACCTGGACCTCTAATACCGGCCACGTCCATGAGCAGAATGGAGTTGGGCAGCAGACTGACACCTACATTAAACTCCCACGATTAACCGTTTAGCTGTCCAGGATACCTTCTCCGATTAGAGTCATCCTTTTTTAAACCAAAGTGAATTTGAGCAAAGTAACCGCAACGCCCCTCTTTGGATCTAAGAGGCTTTCTTCGTAGATTGTGAGGTTTTTGGGTGGATCTATTACCCAGGATCTAACATCAGCATCTCCAGACCTGATCTCTTTTTCAGTAGGCGGATTGCTATAAAATGTGTCCACGATTGAACCAGGTTTGATATCACCCACTAAATTGTGCGGCAATCCGAACGTGTAAGCTCTAGTTATAGCTCTTTCCGAAGAAGTGATGATTGCATAGTTCTTGCTGCTCATTTCGATGAATTTATGTCCCATTGCGGTCAACGATACATTATACTTGTCATAGGCTAACTTCTCCAAAGTCTCCAGACTAACATCCAGCCGCTTGAAATCCTCGCGCAAGAGATGTGATGGCATGAGAAGTTCACCTGCGAACTCCCTGGCTTCGATGCCAAGGCGATCATCTTCTGATAATGATGTCTTATCCTTTGGTCTGGAAAACAAAGGTCTCATATGCCATGGGATTACCAGATGGCCAAGCATCATAGCCAATGTGAATGTGACCCTCTGAACATCGTAGCGTTCCTGGTCAAAGACGAGAATGGGACATATATTCGATTTATACAAAACGACTTCATCACTCATTATTTCTTTGGACATGGTGGTTCTAACGCCAAGCTGCTCCAAAATCTTCGCTGGATCGATTGGCAGTGTATTATCACCATAGTTTCTTACGATGTATTCGGCATACTCAGATGGGCGGTTTAGAAAGGGGATATTCTTAAACTGCTTAACGCCGCAGATCAGGAAGATGTAGTCTATTAGTTTCGATCTTTTATCCTTATCAATGATGTTAAATACATTTTCGATGAATTTTGCTGAAGGTTCCCTGGACCCTTTGGCTTCAGTTCCGAAAAGATCATCAACTGACAAATCAAAATAGGTTGCCATCTTCATCAGCAACGCATAGGAGGGGTTCTTCTGCCCACTTTCGATTTGACTGATGAAGGGCGGGGAGACACCCAAATCTCTGGCCAACGCCTCTTGTGTGATCCCCTTCTTTTTTCTCTCCTCAGCTACTTTGCTGCCGATTGCCATGCACTGCCTCCTTTTCCAACAATTACGGTCGGTTAGTGTTCATGCGCGGATTAAAGCTACTTTTCCATTGGTAATGATTTATATAGCCTATAGTTATTTACCTTGACAAGCAGATTATTATGATTTAAAAAGAAAATAATCGCAATTGGCTGCGGGCATAAAGGGGTGAAAAGATGACCTTCGATCAGATATGGAGAGTCACAAACGGTTACCCTCTATCAGGAACAGACACCCAGGAAAGGACGCTACGATGAGTAAGGAATACGATGAACGCCACGAGCACCATGAGCACCATGAACACAAGGAACACCATAAACACCATGAACACAAGATCACCATTATCTTCAGGATCAATGGTGAGGATGTGCGGGTCGAAGCCAATCCGAATTCCCCCTTACTGTCGGCTATAAGCAAGGCGTTAGCTGAGAGCGGAAACACGGGCCGACCGCCAGAAGAATGGGGTGCTTACAAGCAAGGTTCCCCTCTCGATCCGAAGGCAACGATAGAGGAATTGGGTCTGAGTGACGGTGTACTTATTGAACTGACATTGAAAGTGGCAGCCGGGGGCTAAAGTGAGATTAGATTCTGAGGTTGCAAGGAAAAAGTTCGAGTTGGAAGTGGAGACTCTCGAAAGACACTCGATCGGCCTACGCCAAAGGGGCTGCTGGGTATTCAAAAGCGAGTTCCCCATTATCGATGTTGTACTTGTGCCGAAGCATCCTGTTCAATTGCTCATCCCTGTGGCGGCCCCTGCCGGTCCTGGCGGACTCAACATCGTCCTGCAGCAAAATCCAGTGCCATTCCTTTCAGCTCGGGCTTTCGGTGTCCGGATCGGCCTTGATGATTTTGACCAGCGGGCTCCTTCTGTAAGCTTCAGGGACCCGTGGACCTGGGAACCCCTGGATTATGCCACAAACCCGAATTGTTTTAACGGCTATCATATTGACAATCAGAATAGAAAAGTTCCTGTCCTCCTGATCCATCCGGAATCGAAGCTGCCATTTTTATGTATGAGGGGCATCCGCGAGTACCACGAACATCCTCAACATACCGGCGACGACTGGATGCTTTACAGGGGCAATATGAGTGTGTTCGGCCTGCTTTCGAACATCCTAGATGCCTGCATCGACAGAGTAAGGCCATCTTTGATTTTACAGGGAATCGGCATCGCCTGTTCCATGATGCCAGGGGAATAAGTATGGCTCTTCCGCGTTTTTTTGATCGAGTATTTGCAGCAGCAGGTCGGTCTCTCTCGATAGAACGAACCGATCTAGAAAGAATCTTAGAGGGGCGCACCATTGCTCTTTTCTGTGGCGAAGAATGCAATGAAGAAGGCAATGCCAGGTGGACGGCTGAACTTTTGATAAACATGCTGGCGAGACTCTACCCGCAGATCTCGATCTCAGCCACGACCAGTTCGGTAGAGGAACACCTTGCCACTATCGCAAAAGACATAAATCCGCTGCTCGATATATCCCAGGTACAAGCGGGAATCCAAATTCCTGTCGTGATCGGGACACGCTCTGATTTCTCTGAACCGGCCATTTTCCCCTGGGCTGGAGGATGGCTCGTAAGGCTCTCAAATGGACCGCTTGCTTCTCCGGGCCTCCAGAACCCCTATGCCGCCGGAGCGGCAGCAGCCTTTGCGGCTGCTGAAGTTTTCAGAAGATCCTTTTACGAATTTCTCCCGAAAAAGGCCGCTGAGCCTTCCAAGGATTTCCAACTTTCTCTTCTTGATTTCGGAGAGTCGTGCGGGGAGAGCCTTTCTCTGGAATCCGGTTCAGTCGGAGAGGTGGCATTTTTCGGATTGGGGGCTATAGGCAATCCTGCGATATGGGCTCTGGCCCGCCATCGAGCGCTATCAGGTAAACTGTGGCTGATAGACAATGAAAACCTGGAGATATCTAATCTCCAGCGATATGCCCTTGCCAAAGACAAAGATGTCGAAATGGCAAAAACTGAGCTTGCTGGTCGCGAACTTTTCAGATCTCATTTAGAGTACAAACTGTTCAAAGGTACGCTGGAGGATTTCGGCGACTCGTTAAACGGTGAATTTCATATACCCACCGTCTGTGTTGCGGTGGACAATGTGGAAGGGCGAAGGATATCCCAGGCCCTCCTGCCACGCCTCGTTCTGAACGGCTGGACGGGCGATGGCCGCCTCGGGGTTTCATGGCATGAATTTAATCGGGACTCCGCATGTCTAGCCTGTCTCTATCCTCCAGAACCGGGAAAGAGCCAGACGGAATTGGTCGCAGATGCTTTGGGGCTTGAGCCTAATAGAGCGGCAGAACTCTGGGTACGGGCGCAGTCGCCCTCTGATGAGGAGTTCCAGGCCATTGCCGGTCACCTCGGAGTCAAAATGGAAGAAATTGAGGAATGGAAGAATCAGCCAATCACCGAGATTTACCGGGGTCTCATATGCGGTTCGACTCGACTGGATCTCAAGGGAATAAAGAAGCGGGCCATAGTCCCGCTGTCACATCAATCAGTTCTGGCAGGAATTCTGCTCGCCTCCGAATTGATAAAGAGAACTGACCCAAAATTAGCAAAATTGAGCCAAGAAGACGGATTTATTATTTGGGAAAATGTCCTGAGCCCACCAAGCAGATTTTGGACTCGTGTGCGAAAGCCTGTCCCAGGCTGTATTTGTGGTGATAAGATCTACCAGGAAGTGTACGCCAAAAAGTGGCTGGCCAGCTAAACGATAGCGGAAAATGTCCCTCCTCGGCCGCTTCTCTCTTGAGAGTTGAATATAGTAAACACTTTGGCCACTTGATCACGGTCAAGTTGAAGCCAATGCGGCCCGGACAGGCGATAGACTGCCCAGGTGGTCAGATCGGGCTGGCCAAACCCAAAATTGGGAACTACAAGGGAGAAGCCCCCTTCCTTGGTGACGACAGCATACCTGTCATCGGCTGATGAGTGATATGCGCGTCCAGGATGGCTGTGGACCTGAGCTATTAATCTGATCTTTTTCTGATTCAGAAAACGACTGATCTCAAGCAGCGTTTCCTCTGTAACTATGTAACCCACTCCATCCTCACTTTGAATACTTCTCTGTGGTGGTACCAACGAATGTGTAATTCTCGCCTGGTATCCCTCAATTTGCCCCAGCCAAAGTACCAGACCCTCGTTCTTAGATTTCCCGAAGGTCCGCAAGGCGTATATGGTGCTTGTCATTACTTCGCCCAAGATGATTACTCGCTTTACATTCTTCACCAGAAACTCCTACGAGAAAGGCTACCGAAGCTAATGATATTCCGGCAGTGTCCAGAATGGTTTCGCAATAGCACGGGACGGCAATGGCAACAGCTCGGCCAGTCAAATATACGTCATTCGCGTGTTAGTCCACCCCGAAGGAATGCCAGGAAATCGCCATAATCAATATTGCATCTGCCATGCAAGAAGGGTCTGGCGTACCTTTCGAACAATCCCCGAGAAGGTTTAACAGCTTTCTTGGCTTTCTTCCTTATCTTCCGAAGACTCTCGCGGTTCACTGGTGCACCACTTTTAACCGCTTCGGTTACGTACCGTTCAACGCGGGCTTTAGCGCCGTGCCCCATGCAACCACTTTTTAATAATCTACCCAGAGCAATGCACACAAACCTTTCTGCATGAAATTGCTGGAATCTTTTATCAACTTCATTCATGGCGACTGAAAGAGACGACGTGGCGAAGAGACTCATATAGAATTTCTTCATTTGCGAATCAAGTTCACCTGCGGTAATTTCTCCTTCGCTTCCTATTAAAAAGTAGAATGGTGCAGGATCGTGAATGGTTAGGGGCTTAATTGCATAGAGGCCATGGCACGCTGCCATGACAACGCCTGTATTATTTTTGGTCAGGATATTGATTGCTCGCAAGCTGTGGCACAATGCAGTCCAAGAGACCAGCTCTCGCGCATCACTGATCGACAGGCCTAACTCATTGTCTCCGTGGGCCTCAATATGAATAATCGGTTTCAATCCGAGAGCACACTGTTGTCGTATCTCCCCAAGCGTGACTATAAAGTTGGCCCTGGATTCAACCTTGTGATATTGGCAGTACGGAGTTTCCATTTCATAGTTTAGATCGCTTAAGCCATCTTTTAAATGAGTTGCCGTTTGAAGTTCATCCGACCTCAACCCATCGATGATCTGTACCGAATTGTTCAAAAAGGAAGAATTGTACGAAAAAGTCCCGATTCCTTTTCGCATCTCGGCCCTTTCTTTTCTGGTATGGCACTTAGCATAATGGAAGTGGACCTATTGTTTCAAGTAGATCTGAGATGTGGGAAGTTGCCCTCCAGTAAAGAAACAGGAATGAAATCAAAATCCGTGTCGTTTATCATTTCCCGAAGCTTGGCTTTTTTCACTGCGGCAGCGTAGTATTTGAGCGTGGTGACCGAATCAGAATGCCCCAAGGCTGTCTGGACTACATTGATGCCGGCGCCTTTCATTAAATATTGAGTGGCAAAGGTGTGCCGGAAGGGGAGGATGACAAAATGCTTTTTTATCCCCGATGACTTTTTATATCTCCTAAACGATCTTCCCGCATCGGTCTGTTTCCAGCGGGCAATCCCGTCTTGGCTGGAGAATAGCGCCCCTTGCGAATGTCAAGGAGCCGTAATTCTGATGTTTTTGCGGAGCGACGTATTTGTAACCCCCACGTTCACCGGCGGCGGCTCATTTTAGATGTCCTCCGCTTCGCTTCGGACTGGATTAAGGATGCCGCCTTCGAGGACTCGGCGGCGGGCACTTTGTAAAGTGCAAAAACAAAAGGGTGGGGAAGGCAATAGGAAGCCAGGGAGAAAGCAGAGACGGGCGAAAAGGGTCTGGGTAAAAAGATAATGGTTAGTGAGTCTAAAAGAGGGAACGAACTAGAGCTTAACTATTGGAATTCATTGAATGTAATTGGTTAATGGTTGGTGGTCGGGGCAAGGACACTTAACCGGACTTTTCCCAACCATGTAAGTCCATAGCTGGCCAAAAACGGCACAGAAACTCGTAATTATGATTTAGCAGGGAAGTTGAGAAAAGTTGATAAGGGTTGAAAAAGCATGATGGGCGCTGGATTGGGGCCGAGAAATCAATATGAGAAAATTGGAGGGGATTTTTTGCCTTTTCTTTTTGGATGCGCCTAGCTTCACCGTCGGGTAGTATCCTAATTTGAAACAATCGGCTTCAAAACCGTTCACTCCCTGGACGAAAATCCCCCTTGAAATGATTATCATCTATGGTAGGCTATTCCGGTATAAAAAATTTACACTCTGAAATACACCAGGCTACGGAAGGAATTTCCGCATGTCAGAGAAAAAAGATACTCCGGAGCAAATCACGTTTGAATATAAAATTTCACCTACGTACACCGTTTATGGGGTTTCTGGAGTTTTCGGAGGCGTGAACGGCCAGGGTCAGGTGATTATGAACTTTTTTAACGAACGACACGCTATTCCCCGGACGCAGACGTATGCCGTATTAGAGAACGGCGCCATTGGGGAGCAGCCCCTTTTAGAGGAGAAAAAAACGTGCATCATTAGGGATGTCATGTTTGCGATATCGATAAATCGCGCCACTGCAAGGTCCTTTGCGCACTTTCTTCTAAAGCAGACAGATCAGTTTGACAAATTTTTAAAGGATTCCGGGGAAAATGCCGATGCCAAGGCCAAAGACGATATTAATTAGTTCAGGTTTCCCAATGGAGGCAGCCCAAAGCCTTCAGTTCGGTTCTTATATTACATGGGGCGTGGCCACTGTCACGTTTGTTCATGGGTATTGCACTGGTTATGCAGATGGGCAACGAAGCATGGCTGAAATCATTTCAGAAGAAAGTGAAGGTGAAGCCATGACGCTTCGCATTAGTAGACTCAAGACCAAAGAACTCAACCTCCCCCTCGACATCCTCGTTGAACCGGATGCTGATGGGTTTATTGCCAAAACTCCCGACCTTCCCCTTTACGGATATGGAGATGAGCGAGATGAAGCGATCAGTAATCTTCAATCAGAGATTGAAACGCTCTACGAGGATCTGATGGCCGATGACAATTTCTCTGAGGAATGGCTTCAGATCAAAGCGTTTTTGAGGGGGAGAGTTGTTAATTGAAAAATTCCCAGTTCAATTCTCATGACGTAAAAACATGCTGTGAAAACAAATTGGATATCCAGTTCAAAGATGGTGGTGAGCTAAATGGCTGGTATCTCCTTGAGGGGAAAAAAGTCCGGAGAGTCACCGTATCAAAGGGACGCAAGGAGCTTAAGCCCAAGACATACAAAAGCATGGCCAGCCAACTCGGGCTAAGCGTAGAACAATTTGACAACCTTCTCGACTGTTCTCTTGGGGGGCAGGATTATCAAAGCTTAATCTCAGCAGCGCTATCTCCAGGGTCGGCAGAAACCCATTAACCTGATTTCCCCTCCAAGCTTTCCCTGTATTCCTGCACTATCGCCACGCGCACGACGTCTTTTGCCGATGTTATCAGCGCCCGCCACCCTTATAGGCCGCCCCACGAAAATTGCGACTTTGGGGGCCTCTTCCTCGCCCACGTGGGACCATTTACTCTCTTCTATCCAAAATTATTTAACCTTGTTTTTCAGTGAGTACGCCTTGTTTTCTCAGTGATCTGAGAAGTTGCGCGGCTTCCGTCTTCACCTGTTGATGACCAATTTTCAGTTTCTTTGCATACTCAATAAGAACACCAAAGTGGGCTATTACTTTCTGCTTATGAACTTCACTCTGAGACTCTTGGAATATTTGATGCCAGTATTCGTACTTCTGATTCAGGTCGTTATTCATGCGTAAAGAATCAGCCATGCCCTTCGCCAAAGTATATGTTTTGATGATTTGCTTGCGTAGGTCGTTGTCTGAAATCCGGCCAATCAGAAAAGAATTGCCATTATAAACAGTGAAAAAATCACTTACTAATGGATAATACATGAGTAATGGCTCCCCATCCTTCAAAGATTCTAGCATTGATCCTATGGCCTCCTGATATCTATCAAATACAGTTTCGAGCTCGTCATGTAATGCCTGGAGCAATGCTTTGATTATTTTCTCTTCATTTTGAGCCACCTGCTTCAATTGGTTGCGATGGGCTTTCTGTGTGCTTATTAGTGCAAAGGTTCCTGTTGTTAGGCCACCTATGAGGGCACCGCTTATGGCCGTTCCAAATATAGACCACTCAAATGGCATATTCTGTCTCCTTTCCTGAAATATCGATTCACTTAATTGGAAAGATGGGAGTCTTTTTGTCCAGTATTGGCACTTTGGCGCCCCAGGAAAATCGCGGCTTTGCGGGCCGCTTCCCCGCCCACGCGAAGCAATTTACGCTCTATTGTCCGGTACCGGTAACATCCCTACGTCGTCAGTTTGAAAGCCTCTCCCGACATCTCGATCTTTTCGAGATGTTGAATGAGCTGCATGGAGATATACACGAGGTCGTGAAGCTCCTTAATACAATTTTCCGCCTCCACCGGAGTGACCTTGCCATCGGTAAAAGCTTCGGAAATTGCCCGAGTAGCTTCGCTGGATTCCTTGATGAGTCTCGACAGTCCATGGAAGTCAAAATCATATTTCGGGCGCTTAACCGCTGTTGTAACAACCCGCCCGAGCCGGAGTTCGATCTCATCCAAGAGAGTCAAGTCAGGTTCTTCAGCCTTCCGTAGTTCGAGGTCTTTCCATGTATATTTCGTAGCCTCGATAAATTTAACCAGCTCACTGACATGGAGGTCCTGGTCATCATTCGGGTTCAGTTTGCGCATCATGGTCGGATACTCAATGTCAAGTTTCTTGGCCAATTCGCGGGTGTCATGCCTCGTGCTATACTCAGCCAGGATGTGTTTCAGTCCCACTTGAGTATCGTGCTTTTTCCTATCCTCAGATAATATTTTTTTTGTCGGCACCATGCGATTTTCCCCCTTTTCTATACCGTGCCCGAACTAGTATCAAGTCGCCGATAACTCACGATAAAAAAGCCATTTTTGATGAACGATGCATAACCTACCGAAAACAACTTCTAACAGCAAGATGAAAATCCTTTTCCTAACCAAATTGCACACTCATATCAGTTGAGAGCACGGTATTTTTCTCGATAACTCAATACTTTGCGATACCCCAAATCCCCTTTAATCTTATGCCCAACGTTAACCGCAATCCAGTGAAAGGGAAGTTGGATGGCCAAAATACATGAACCGGTTGTCAAAAGCTGGATGGACGAAATAAAGATCGCTGCTGATAAGCACATTGGCGAGCTTCTCCTACACTTCGGCCATTTCACCAATGACGTGTCGGCCAGAACCAATGCTGGGAAAATTCTCAACGCCCTGGCAGAGACGAACCAACTGGTTAAAGGCCCTGGTTATTTCAAAACCCCTGATTGCCAGTCCCAGTTCAAAGAGCATGCACAGCTCATAACCAATCTCCTGGTTCAGATCAAAAAGCTGACCGTTGAATCGGTGATAGTTCGCGAACACTTTATCGAGCCGGTCTCGCTCCGGCCGGATGCCATCGTCCTTTTAATCAGAGATAACCAAGGTTGTTGTTTCGTACTGGAAGTTCTCAATCATGAAGGAGAACAAAGCGTCGAGAAGAAGCGCAATGTTTGGAAGCACTGGCCGGAAAGAACCACATATCTCAGTCATCTCTTTAACCGGCCCATCCCACACGTTGACTTTGTGACCTCAGAGCAACTCCCCCTCTATATAAAGGAGATCATATGAAAGCCGTCGGCCTGGTTGTCCTCTTTGCCTTTTTGATCGGCTGCGTCTTTTTCGCCAAGTCGGGCACACCCGCTCCAAAAACCGTCACCGTAGAAACACCGGTGTACGTCGAAAGAAGAGTCGAGGTCCCCGTCAGAGTGAATGTCCCCGTTGAAAAGAGAATCGTAGTCGAAAAGAGAGTTGAAGTGCCGGTTGAGAAAAGGGTTTACGTTCAGGTTCCGCCCCCTCGACCACCGGTCATCTCGGCTCCTGTCTACACCGCAATCCCACAACCGGTTCTGGTACAGCCAGTTAATCCTATAGGAGTCACCCGGCTCCTGCAGAATCGACCCCCAGTGATCGTTTCGCAGGGCGGTCACTTCACCACCGTTGGTAATGGAATCAATGGGCCGTGGACCGGCACTTGCCGCGGGATTCCACGGGTGATGGTAAGAACCCACAGGTAAAAGGAGAGCATTATGGATCTTGCTACGCACGCCGATGTTTGGTCATTTGCTGCGGTATTGGTCATCCTGGTTTTAAACAGCGTGGTTTTTTGGAAGATGGGCTTCACCTCGGGTGTCCGGGAGACTATGGCCCGTCAGCAGCAGATCGAAGCCATGAAGTTCTGGATGAAGGAAGGAGGATATGCCAATGAGTGATTTGGTAGCGAAAAAGAACCAATTGCCGGCCAGCATTTTAAACAACATCGTGCCCCTGCCCGTTCCACCTCATACGTATGACGTGGGGCTGGTCAAAGGAATCTTTGACATCTGGAAACGAAAGCAGATGGCAGAAGCGGCCCGGCTCACCGCCGAAATTGCGGAGAGTCAATGCCGGGCGACTCACGCCTACATTACTCAACAAACCGCCTTCATGACTGCTTCTTCGAGCGCGGAAGTGGTGTTCCGAAGGAACAACCATGAAATTAAGATGATGGAGATCACCGAACACAAAGCGCAATCCGAGGCTCTTATTATGCACTACCTGGCGGAGCAGGAACGGCTTGCCGCTGAAATGTCCAAGAAAGCCTTTGATGAGAGATTTGGAGGGGAAAATGGAGAGTAAGAGATTCAATAAAGCTGGTCATGGCAGACGACATTGGATTTTTCGAGAGGCGAATGGAGAATCCATGGAGACTAAAAAAAGTATGGCACTCTCATATGCTCAGGCGCTGACCCCAGCACAAAAGGAGCGTATCCGCAGGCAATTGGTCCAGGAACTTACCGCAAAGAAACACCTTGTGGAGCGAAAACTGAGACTCTTGGAGGACCGTGATGGATTTGCCGAGACTGAAAATCGGGATCTCGCCTAA
>DBZJ01000182.1 GCA_002311635.1 Syntrophaceae bacterium UBA1163 | reverse complement strand
ACACAAGAATTAATACCATTCCTCCCGTCCTGTAGAGCTTGTAGAGATGGAGAGAAAGTGTTAGTATGAATATTATTTAAAATAACAGAACCTCGGCGGGATTTTATCTATCGTTCAGACGTAAGTCTGCCTACCACAGGCAAGCGTAAAAAAAGGATTAGAAAATGATAATAAGGGGATTTCGGGAAAAGATTCTGTATTATGTTGTCCCACTTCTCGCCTTTTTCTTCTTCTTCGGAAGTTTCACAAGAGGGGCTTGTGCCATGACGACGGAAGAAGAGAAGAAGTTGGGGAAAAAGGTTCTCCTCGAAATTGAGAAAGAGGCCGATTTCGTGCAAGACCTAAACGTTCAAGCTTTTGTTGAAAAGGTGGGTTACTCCTTAGTGGATCAGCTGGATTTAAATCCGTTCGAGTTCAGATTTTATGTGATCAATGAACTGGATCCGAATGCCTTTGCCGTTCCGGGTGGCTATATTTTCATTAACACGGGGCTCATTGCTTTGGCAGAGAACGAACAGGAGATTGCAGGAGTGCTGGCCCATGAAATCTCCCATGTCACGCAAAGGCATATCTCCAAGCTGATTGAGAAATCGAAAACGCTTACCCTTGCCACCCTGGGCGCCATGATCGCAGGGATGATTGCGGGCAGAGGCGGGGCAGGCTCTGCAGCGGCGGTGTCGATGGCGCAGGCTACGGCGGGAGCTCTTACGTTGAAATTTTCCCGAGAAATCGAGCAAGATGCGGATCAACACGGCCTTAATTTAATGATCAAAGCGGGCTACGATCCCGAGGGGATGATTAACTTTTTTAAAAGGCTCCAGAAGGTAAGCTTGGCCATGGCACCGAAGGTCCCTGCTTACCTTCTCAACCATCCGGCCATTGAAAACCGAATTTCTCTTTTAGAAAACATTCTTAAGATGGGACCGAAGCCTACAGGGCCTTTCAAAACCTTTGAGGATTTCAACAAGATTCATACAATGGTTTTTGTAGAGGAGAGGGAACCTCAGGTAGCCATCACCTATTTTCAGTCTTTGATCGATGCCAACCCCCATCGTTGCGAGGGGTACTATGGTTTAGGTCTGGCCTATCGGAAGATGGGAAGATTCGATAAATCGATGGAAGTCCTTCAACAGGCGCACTCTTTGGCCCCTAAGGATCTCGATGTATCCAGAGAGCTGGGCATCGTTTATTTCCTTTCAGGAAAGGTGGATCAGGCCATTGAGCATCTCGAGGCCTTACAATCCACTCCCGGACAAGGTCAACACAATGACCCGATGATGATTTATTACCTTGGGAGGGGATATCAGGAGAAAGGGGACCTTGCCAAAGCTCTCCCACTCCTTCTGAAGATTCAAAAGGAGAAACCTGAATTCCTTGATGTCTACTACTCCCTCGGATCTGTTTACGGAAGAACAGGGCAGAAGGGACTTTCCCATTTCTATTTTGGGAAATATTTCAAATTAAAGCAGGAGAGAAACAACGCCCTCCTTCACTTCAGAACAGCTATTGACTTGCTGGAGAGGGGAAGCCCCGAGAGAGAAGAAGCCCAAAGCGAGATCAAAGAAATCACGTCACCCAAACGATGAAACATTTATGGGAGGGCAACCCATCTTTTCCATCCATTTTTAAAAAGGCCAACATTATATCCGAGACCCAAGACGACTACCGGTTCAAGAGAGACGAAGGCAGGATGAAGCCCGCCGAGGTTTATTGCAAAGAGATTTTAGAGATCGGGGTTGACTCTTAGTGAAGTGATTGTGATATTCCCCCACGGCCCAATTGGGTGAACGGTTCGGGACCTTGCTTGGCCAAGGTCCATGGGAGAGACGACCGCATGAAGGAACGGACGAAGAAGTCGAAAGAGGAAATGATGAGGCTCAATCAGGAGCTTTCGATCCTCAATGCCATCGGTCAGACCGTCAATCAGTCCGCCGATCTGGACGAAATTCTGAATAAGAGTGTGGATAAGATGATGGAGATGATCGACGTCCACCAGGCCAGCATTTATCTTTTTGACGAAAAGAAGGGCGAGTTGACGTTAGTGGTTCATCGCGGATTTTCCAAGAAGTTTTTGGAACTTATGAAGCATAGAAAGTTCGGGGTAGGAATATCTGGAAAAGTTGCCCTCTCGGGTGAGTCGGTATTCGTGGAGGACTACCCCAATCATCCGGATGCCTTAGCCATTGCGGTTGAGGATGGGTTGAAGTCCCTGGCCGTTATCCCCGTTAAGTCGAGAGACAAAATCTACGGGGTGTTAAACATCGCGAAAAAAGAATTTTCAGAGATCGCTCCGTTTGATAAAAACCTCTTCAACTCGATCGGACAGATCATCAGCGGAGCGATGGAGAGAACTTTTCTTTATACCGAGAACGTTAAACGTCTGGAAGAGCTGAAGACGCTCTATTCGATCAGCCAGGAGATTGCGTCGAAACTTGAGTTAAAAGTGATTCTTCAGAAGATCGTGGAGAGCGCTGTGGAGCTCTTGGGTGGTGATTCAGGAGCCATTTCCCTCTGGGACAATCGAAAGCAGAATTATTCTATTGCGATTGTGCATGGATTATCCGAATCGTTTATTGGAATGGAAGTTTCTCAACCCGGGGGTGGTGTGTCAGCGGAGGTGATTGCCAAGAAGTCCCCCGTCGTCTATAAGGATTATGAGCACCATCGTAACCGATTAGAAGCATTAGATTCCTATCATATTCAAGAAGGTTTGGGCGTGCCTTTAACCGTTAGGGAGATGATTATTGGGGCGATGGTGATTTGTTCTTCTAACCCTGAGGTCCACTTTAAACAAAAAGAGATCGATCTTCTGTACAACTTTTCCCATCAGGCGGCCGTGGCTATTGGAAATGCCAAACTCTACGAGGATTCTTTGGCAAAGATCAAACAATTGACTACCCTTTACGAGATGGGGAAAACCCTTTCCTCTACCCTGGATCTTGACGATTTGCTCAAAAAGGCATTGGAACTTCTCAAAGAGCGTTTAGGCTACACCGCCTGCGGAATTCTTCTCCTGGATAAAGAAAAGGACGAACTCTATATGAAGCAACTCATCGGCGGAAATCTGGAGGAGATCAAGAAATTCAAATTTAGAGTTGGAATCGATGGTATTGTGGGTTGGGCGGCCAAAACCGGGGGACTCGTTTATGTCCCCGATGTTTCCAAGGATTCCCGATACATTCCTGTGGGACCTTGCATCAAATCGCAGGCAACCTTTCCTCTCAGGGTGAGGGATCAATTGTTCGGAGTTTTAGACATTGAGAGCGATGAACTCAACGGGTTCGATGAAGAAGATTTGAAGACGCTCTCTTCCTTTGCGAGCCAGATGAGCATCTCGATTGAAAATGCTCAGCTTTTCTCCAATCTGAAGCAGACGCTACAGGAATTAAAGCAGGCCCAGGACCAGATTGTACAGGCTGAGAAATTAAGAGCCATGGGAGAGATGGCCAGTGGCGTGGCTCACGATTTTAATAACGTCTTGGCTGTCGTCCTGGGGAACATTCAGCTCCTCCTCCATCAGTTGGATCACCTGAGCCCTGAAGAAGTTCGTGAAGGCTTGAAAACCATTGAGCGCTCCTCGAAGGATGGCGCGGAGACGATCCGTCGTATACAGGAATTTACGGGCGTGAGAAGGGATAGAGAGTTTGTCACCCTTTCTCTCAACGAAATCATGATGGAAGTCGTGAACATTACTCAACCCCGTTGGAGGGATCAGACACAAAAGAAGGGGATACAGGTTGGATTGACAACTCACCTGGGAGATATCCCTATGGTTATGGGGAATCCTTCTGAACTGAAGGAGGTGCTGACCAATATCGTTTTCAATGCTGTCGACGCAATGCCTAACGGGGGTAAGCTGACGGTCACCACGCAACCCCAAGCAGAGGATTGGGTGGAAGTGAGGATTGCGGATACAGGAGTCGGAATGACCGAGGAGGTGAAAAGGAGGGTTTTTGACCCATTTTTCACCACAAAGGGCGTGACGAATTCCGGGTTGGGAATGAGCGTTTCCTACGGGATCATCAAGCGTCATGGAGGCGAAATCCTGATCGAAAGCGAATTAGGAAAGGGGACGAGTTTTGTCATTCACCTGCCGACAGGATATGGGGAAGAAGAAGCCGTTGCGAAAGAGGTCACCCCGGTCAAGGAGTCGCGACAAGCACGGATCCTGGTGATCGACGACGAAGATTCTGTTCGAGATGTTCTCTCCCGCATGTTGAAGGCTAAAGGTCATCAAGTGGCAGTTGCCTCCAACGGCGAAGAGGGAATTGAACGGTTCAGATCTGAGCCATTTGATTTGGTTTTCACGGACCTGGGAATGCCGAAGGTCTCTGGATGGGAAGTGGGAAAGACGATCAAGGCGATCAATCCCAAAGTCCCCATCGCCATGATCACCGGATGGGGGGTGGAGCTGGATAGAGAAAAGTTGAGCGAAAGCGGGATTGATCTCAGCATCGCTAAACCTTTCAACTTCGATCAAGTGATTAATTTGGTCTTCGAAGCCATGGAGTTGAAAGAAAGGATGTGATGGCCTCAGCGATTGATCCCATCGCGTTGGCCGACGAGGCTGGGAAGATTGTTAGTTCTGGAGAGGAAAGGAAATATTACCGATTCCGTCCTGCTCTTTATTACGGGGGGATCGCCACAGCTGACTGCGTGGGATGTTGTTTGAGGTGCCTCTTTTGCTGGTCCTGGCGCATCGTGGTTCAACCTGAAAAGGCAGGACGATTCTACTCGCCGGAGGAGGTAGCTGAAAATCTCACTTCGATCGCCGGGAGAAAAGGATTTCATCAAGTTCGGATAAGTGGTAACGAGCCCACCCTTCACCGATCCCACCTCTTAAGTGTTCTCGACCTCATTCCCAAGGAGATTCATTTCATCCTTGAGACCAACGGGATTTTGATCGGCCATGATCCTTCTTATGCAAAGGACCTCTCCCGTTTCCCTCATCTCTATGTCCGGGTGAGCCTGAAAGGGGCCTCTCCTGAGGATTTCACCCATTTAACCAATGCAAGACCTGAAGGATTTAACTATCAATTGGAGGCGCTGGAGCACCTGGTGGGGGAAGGAATAAATTGTTTCCCGGCCGTGATGGCAAGTTTTTCTTCCCAGGAGGAGATAAAAAGTTTGAGGCGGAAATTAAAGGGGATCCGGCCCGATTTTGAAGACTTTGAGGAAGAGGAATTGATTCTCTACCCCTTCGTGTTAGACCACCTCCGGAAAGCCGGCCTTTCTTATTCAATCTGAAATCTAAAATTGTGTCTACCACCATCGCCAGAGGGCAATAACAAGGGTGATCAAGAAGACGAAAATGAGATTCATGTAAGCCATGAAATAGAAAACTTTTTCGTATGGCGGTTTTTCAGGTTTTGTTTCAACTGGCGTCAGCTCGGCTATTTCGGGCATCGTCCATATTTTCTCTTCCCCATGAGGCGCTGTCTTAAGAAGATCTGTCAAGTCATTGCCTGCCTGATGCTTTTTGAAGTGGGTTCCTCCTTTCCAAACCTTACTCAGACATACATCATAGACCTTGCCTTTGTAAGCGAAATAGGCTGGTCTATTCTCTGTACCGTCAAAATGTGGGAGGTCATCGAAGGTCATTCTGGCCTTGGGTTGAGTGGGGATGGAAGTCCTTTGTTTCCTGATTTTAGGCCCAATCACAAATGTCACGATGAAGGCCGTCGCCACCATGATCGCGAACAGGAATATCTTCACGCTCAATAAAATTCCAAATCTTGTGGCATAGAAGATTTTCCATGCTGGGATTCGAGAGACCGTTAACAGCGTTCCTGTAATCGAAAGGATAACGATCCCAAGCCACCCGAGGATCAGTTCCCCTTTTGGAAGACCTTTTGCTGCATACGCCGGTTTCAGCAATATATGGACATATAGAATAGTTCCAAACCAGGCAATGGCCATCAGAAGATGGACGTATCCGACGATCAACCGGACCACTTTTTGAATGGTACTGAGAGGGCGATAAATGCCTTTCGCTTTCAGATCTTCCCTGAAGGCTTCTCCATTCTTTGTCAGTTTTCCTCCTGTGGCATCCACATGACAGACCTTACACTCAAACCCCGTCTGTTGAGCATATTCAGGATTGGAGTGCGAAACCGCAGGGACACAAATGATGGATAGGAAAAAGAGGGCCAGAACATGGGTATTCAAAAGAGACTTCATCAATCGGTCATTTTAAGCGTAAAGAGATCTTTGAACAAAAGGGCGAACAAATCTTACGGTAACACTTCATGTTCGAACTCCATTTCGTTGTCTGTTTTTACCGAGGTTAACTATCCCACCAGGCAGACGGCTATTCCTGCTCCTCGACTGGTGATCTTGTTCGCAATGCTTCCCATGAGAGCGTGTGCCGTAGCCGAGGCACCGCATCGTCCCATAATCAGAGTCTGATATCCCCCCGCCTTGGCTTCGGCCAGAATGCATTCCGCCGTGTTTTTGACGGACTCGGAAACCGACTTCGTTTCGATCTGCTTCGGGTTGATCCCTCTCTGCGTGAGGCTCTCAATCGCGGGCTGAAAAACAGACTCGATCTTGGCCTGTTGGTTGGCCAGCCACTTGTCGAGAACTTTTCTTCTGGCCGCCTTTTCCTCTTCATTCAGGATATGCCCGTCATCCCAGAGCTCCGGAGGAACTCCCGGGGAGACATGATAGAGGGTGATCTGTAAATCACTTATACCCGTGAACTGTTTGCCCGCATAGTCCACTGCTTTTGAAGCGCCCTCTGAGCCATCAATGGCAATCAATATCTTTCTCACGTCGATCCCTCCTTTTCGCCCATCATCTTCTCACGAATCGATAGGTGAGTCCTGCTGAAATGAGTAAAGGGACCACGCCCAACAGAATGAAAACGGCATCCGCCGGCAAACGCATCCACTCGATCAGAGTGGTGATGCGAGCATTTAGAAACTCAGGACCTCTCGCATGCCAATATCCGTTCTTCAATACATCGAAGAACTGGAGCACGCCCCCAGGAAAGAGATTCAGAACCACCATCCCCGCCAGGCCGATATTCAGCCCCCAGAAGGAGAGCCGAATATATTTCTCCACCCGTGCCCACTCTTCATCGGGCAATACCTGCCGAATGGCGAAAACCATGAAGGCAACAGCGAACATTCCGAACACGCCCATCATCGCAGCATGGCCGTGATTGGGGGTGAGTATCGTGCCCACCTCGAAATAGCTGACAATAGGCAGGTTGATGAGAAACCCGAATATCCCAGCCCCGACAAAGTTCCAGAATCCCACCGCCATCATAAAATAGAAGGTCCATTTGTGAGGGATCGAGATTTCTTTGCCGCAGATGTCGCATTTTCCCTCGGACAACTTTATAAAGTCCCAGGCATCCAGTGTCAGCAGTGTCAGGGGTACGACCTCCATGGCGGAAAAGGTGGCGGCAAAGGCCATCGTTACGTTTGACTGTCCCGTCCAATACCAGTGATGCGCCGTGCCGATGATGCCGCCCCCGAGGAAAAGAATCGCATCTAAGTAAATGACCCGGGTTGCTGTTATTCGGGTGACCATTCCGAGCTTGTAGAAGAGGACAGCCACCATCGTGGTGACAAAGAGTTCAAAGAAGCCTTCCACCCACAGATGGATAATCCAAAAACGCCAGTTGTCCACCACCGTGAAGTGGCTCGTACTGGTGAAGAACATGGCCGGTAGATAAAACAGAGGAATCGCAAGAGCCGCCAACAGGAAGAGGGTGGAAATCTCACGTTCTTCCGGTTTTTTTCTTGCGGGACTGCTCGCTCTGAATATCAAGACGAGCCAGATGATCAGGCCGATCGCCAGCAAAATCTGCCAGGCACGACCCAGGTCAAGATATTCCCATCCCTGATGTCCAAACCAGAACCAGAGTTTTCCAAGGAGTTGATAGACGCCAAGCATCTCGCCCAGCAGACTGCCGAAGACGACGATAACCAGTGCAACAAAGAGAAAATGGATCCATTTTGCCTGGCCTTTTGGTTCTCTGCCTCCCAATGAGGTGGCGAGAAACAACCCTCCTGCGATATAGCCGGTGGCTATCCAAAAGATGGCTAACTGTAAATGCCAGGTGCGAAAGACATTGCCTGGAAAGAATGAAGATAGATCAATGCCATAGAAACTTCCCGGATCGGCGCGGTAGTGAGCCGTTGCGCCTCCGACGAGGACCTGGGCTAAAAATAGCAAGGCAACAACTACAAAATACTTTATTGTCGCTTTCTGGCTTTCGGCGACCGCCCCGGGGATCATTTGAGGATGGATATGTTCGCCCCCACCTTTCCAGCCAAGAAAATTGAATCTGCCGAAGGAGAAAAGAACGATGGCTGTTCCGGCAAGGAGGGTAATAAGGCTCAAAGCACTCCAGAGAACCGCGTCACCGGTTGGTGTATTTCCGATCATGGGATCGTAAGGGAAATTATTTGTGTAAGAAAATGATTTCCCAGGACGATTTGATGCGGAGGCCCATGCGGTCCAGGCAAAGAAAGCGGTCAGTTGCTGGAGCTCTTTTGGATCCTTGATATGGTTGATCAGCAAGCCTCGATTTAACAGGGGTTGTGCAAAGTATTCTGTCCACTTTCTTATTTGGTTTCCGTAAGACATTACTTCAGGAAGGGTGAAGGTCAACGTTTTGGTCTGCTGGTCATAGCGATTCTGTTTCAGCAACTGCTGGACTTCTGCAGTGACGGCAGCTCGTTCAGTCAATGTGAGGTCCTGCCACTCGAGATGATAAATCTGTTTTGCGAGGAGGGTACTCGTATCCACGGCAAGCGTGTGAAGATACTCGGCGGAAAAATCAGGCCCGAGATAGGCACCGTGCCCCCAGATGGTCCCATTCTCCATCAGTCCGTATTTCAGGAAGACTTGTTGGCCAGTCACGATATCGTTGTGGGTAAAGATCGTTTCCCCGGATGGACCCACAACATTTTCGGGAATGGGTGGGGCATCCTCATGCGCCCGGATGGCCATCCAGATCAACACGGAAAACCCTATGACTAAGACGATGATAACAGACCTTCTCCACCAGGGGGACAGTTTTTGAGAAGGACCTTTTTTCTCTGCCATGGTATTCTCCTTAGCGTGAGTCTATTTCTCAAGTTGCCGAGGATATTCGGTTAGAACCATCGGTCCTTTCAGGCTCACCACCACGGTGTCTTCTACCCGGACGCCCCACGGACCTGTGTACAATCCACAATTACCTACTGCGATGACTACGTTCCTCTCGAGAGGAAGTGGCTCTTTCTCCCCATGGAAGAAGGCATGGCCCGGAGGCAAAGGAGATTCCTCGAAGTCAATGCCCACCCCATGAATGGGAGGTCCAAAGATATGCCCGCCATGCCCTCCTTCTTTGACCACTTGACGAAGCGTCTGCTCCAACTCAACCATTCCAACTCCCGTCTTCACTTTGGCGATGGTGTTTTGCTGAGCTTTCAGATATAGATCGTAAGCGGTCTGCTGCTCGGCCGTCGGTTGACCTACACACACCGTCCTGCAGATATCCGCACTATAACCGTTGACGATAGGATGGATGTCGATCATCACCAGATCGCCGGCCTGCAATTTGCGAAGTGTTGGAAAACCATGGGCAATATTCGTGCGCGGGCCAGAAGAGACGTAAGTGCGCCAGAACTCCTCTGCGCCAGCCCGTCGCATAGCAAACTCCGCCTTGGCCGCCACCTGGCTCTCCGTCATCCCTGGTTTCAAAGCTCCCACGGCTGCTTTCATTCCCTTTACAGCCACTTTTGCTGCGGCTTTGATGCGTTTGATCTCCTCTTTATCCTTGACGATACGCAATTCAGAAAGGATGTGCGTGCAATCCTTGACTATTATTGCTGCAGGTTTGGCATGGGGATGGGTGAGTATGCCCATCATGGATTGTGTGAGAAAGGTATACTCCAGCCCGACACTCCCTTCTTTCACTCCAAAATGTTCAAAGTTGTGGGCGATGGAGTGGATCATCCCCACTTCATCATCAAAGCCAACGATGTGATCAAAGTGGGCGAGTTGTTTTACATCCATGACATCGGTTTGCGGAACTCCCAGAGCCACCTTTCCATCCTGAGTGATCATGGCATAGGCGCAGAGTCGCCCGTCACCTGTCAGGTAGAACATATTCGAAGGTTTGGTGAGCAAAAGGACGTTGAGACCTGCTTCCTTCATCAATTGGCTGCATCGCGTTAGACGTTCCGGATATTGTTGAGCACACATTTCTAAGCCTCCATTGATTCCCCTCGCCCCCCTTTATAAAGGGCGGGCGAGGATTATTATTTCTTTTTTGCCTTTTCATGCATTTCTGCCGCCATTTCCTTAATTTCTGTCAGGTCCCTCTGCATCTCGCTCCAGCCATACCAGAAGGCATAGTCCGGGTTCGCATGAAATGCTCCTTCGAATGTCCTCATCCGGTGTTCGAGAAACATGACAAAGAGTTTTTGCTCGACGACGGTTGGAGCATCAGAAAAGGTGAGCAAGTCCGGAAACGGATAAGCATAGTTTTTGGGTTTGGGAAGGATGCCGTCTTTGTAAAGACTGGCTACTGTCCGGATTGCCTCTGCCATGAGACGATCTGCGTCTTTAATCGTCATATCGCCTTTTGCCAGCTCTGCTTTAGCAAAATTGATAGAGTGACATCGGTTACATGCCTTAACCATCTTGTCGCGCTCTTTCTGCCAATCTTCCTGGGTCAGCCGGGCCACATTTGCCGCCTTCACCACGTCTAAGCGGTCGGTCGGTTTCCCTTCAGGGTCGAGAACCCCAAGGGCCTGTAGAATCGTTGCACGGTCAGCGGCCCACTGCTTGTCCTCCGGCATGGGGAGTCTCACGGCAAGAAATCCCCAGGCTGTGAGTACACCGTGATTTCCGTTCTGCATATGGCAGGTCTGGCAGGTTGGGGCGGAAATGGTTGAAGGGAGCACCTTGATTTGCTTAAGCATGTATCGGACGCCATGTTTCGAGCCAGAATACATCTCCCATTGAGGATGGTCGAAACCCGTGTGGCAGGTCTGGCAGGCCTGTGGTTGCTTCGCTTCCTGAACGGAGAAAGTATGCCGGGTATGGCATGCGTCGCAGGAGGCCAGGCCAAATCCTACGCCTTCCTTCTTTAATTCCTTTATGTCGGTTTCGCTCTTCAGCCCAATCTTGTGGCATCCTCCGCAGCCCTTCATGCCTTCGATCAGTTCCATGGGTTGCCAGTGTATGGTAGGCATTGCGTTCATCGCCGCCCACGCAACAGCATGCTTTCCGCTTTTGAATTGTTTTACCCGGGCTTCATGGCACGCTCCGCACGTATCGGGAGTGGGAATTTTCGCCTTTGCCACATCTTGAGCCGTTTTGTGTTGATCACCATGGCAATCTGAACAGCCAACCTTATTCTGATGGTGTTTGCTCAGTTGCCAATCCGAGACAATATTAGGCGTAATTTTTTTATGGCATTCCACACATACCTGGGCTGAAGCAACAGAAATAAAGACCAAACTAAAGAAAGTAATAAGCACCGTTCGAAATGTTATTCGTCCCATATCTCCCTCCTTTTGAGATCATATTCCAATAAGGTGATCATTTCCGCTGCCTGCCCTGTATCCCGCGAGACGCGGGACTAGGTTCAGGGCCTGTCGGCAGGTCGGTGATTGGATTTCGGTATGATAAGGTTGTAGGCTTACCCTCCTTAGCCCCTACCTTCATGGTCTCTTTCCATTCTAAACATCTCGCCATTCCTATATCAATCTTTTTTTTGAGATCTTTTTAGGTTCAGGGTACGCCCCGCCCTCGGTCTGGACCGGGGCCGGCAGGCAGGGGCGGGGTTCTTTTCTCGTATGGTCGCCTTAATGAGTAAGGCTGCGATGGGTTTAAAATACGCTGAATTTAAGGTATTTCTTTGGGTGTTCTTTGATATCTTTCGCCAGGCCCTCCAATTCGGAGCTCAATTTCCTAAGCTCCAGAAGGAGATCTCGCAGCTCCTTTACAAGTTCTTCATCGCTGAGTAATGCTCCTGCCATGCCTTTGCCTTTTTCTACACCTTCCAAGATAGAGGAGAGCCGTGAGGCCGCCTGATTGAGGTTGCCGTACAATTCAGGGTCTTCAATCAGTTTCTTCAACGTCCCGGAGCCCTCATTCAGTTTTCTGGTAAATTCTTCAATCGATGAGATCGTCGTTGCGGTTTTTTTGTAGAGAGAGGGGTCTTCGATGAGCATCTTCAAGGTGCCCTCAGAATTTTTGATGTCTTCTAATAGCAGAGCAAGGGTTTCTGTGGACTTCTTTAGATTATTATAGATGGCAGGGTCGGTGAAAAATTTAGCAACGGTCCCTTCCCCCTTTTCCATTTTCGTCACAAGGATGTCGAGTTTGTCTATGAAGTCGCCCATTTTCCCGATGGCTACAGAAGTAATCTCGATGATCTGGGAGAATTGGATTGCCTCTGTTCCCTTTATCAGTTCGCCAGGTTGGAGTGGCGCTGCCCCGGGAGAGCCGGCACTCAGTTCAATGTATTTGTCGCCCAGAAGTCCCATGGTCAGAATACTTGCTTGGGAGTCCTTTTTGAGAAACCTCAGGGCGTCTTTATTAATAGAAATGGTCACGATGGCTCCGCGGACTGGGTCCAAGTGGATGTTTCTCACGGAGCCTACCTCTGTGCCGAATATCCAGACAGGGGCACCTCTTCTTAACCCTCTGACATCCCGAAACTCTGCTTTCAACTCGGTCTTTGGTGAAAATATTTTCTCGATGTTTCCCGCAAAAAACACGGCCACCAATAGTGCTAAGAACGCAATCGTGATGACCAGACCGGCCTTTAGTTTTGACCATCTGAGCTGTTTTTTGATATCGAACATTTTAGTCTCCTCAATGGTTAACCTCCCCCTTTTTTTAGGAAGATGCCGGCAAGGGGGGATTTAACTCAGTCAGAAATACGCGGATCTCCGGGATGGACGACTGCATCAACTGGTCTCTGTTTCCGTCAAATAGGATCGAGCCGTTTTTTAGAAACATAAATCTTTCCGCCAGCCTGAGAGCATCGAAAACCTTGTGGGTGACGATAATAAAGCCTTTTCCGCCCTGAGTCAAATCGACAATCAACTTGCATATAATATCCGCATTCACAGGGTCGAGCCCGGTGGTCGCCTCGTCGTACAGAAACATTTTGGGATCGAACGCTGCCAGGGACCTCATAATGGCAACCCTTCTAAGCATGCCACCGCTCAACTCTTCGGGCATCAATTCGATCGCGTGCTCCAGACCCACCTCCCCAAGTAGTCCTCTCACCTTCTTATCGATTTCCTCTTCGGTCATTTTCGAGTATTCCCTTAGGCCAAAGGCGATATTCTCCTTTACATTGAGCGAGTCAAAAAGCGCCCCTTCCTGGAAAACAATGCTGAATTTCGTTCTGACTTCCCTGAGTTCGTCCTCGTTTTTATCCGTGATGTCCTCCCCATCAACGACAATTCTTCCAGAATCGGGTTTTAAAAGTCCCACGATTAGCTTGAGAAGTGTTGTCTTCCCGTCCCCACTTCCTCCAAGAATGGCTACCCTTTCATTGAAAGGGATGGAAAAACTGACACCTTTCAAGACTTGCTGTATCCCATAAGAAAATGAGACTCGGTCGAATACAATCATAATGAAAAACCAAAAATATAAAATAATACCCGGGTCAGGATAAAGTCGGCGACAATGATCATGACAAACGATGCGACCACGGCCCTCGTTGTTGACCGCCTGAGGCCTATGGCTCCACCTTTTGTGGAGAGCCCCATATAACAGCTGATGCATGCGGTCAGGTATCCAAAGATGAAGGGTTTGATAGAGCCCGATACCACATTCTCAAAATTAAGCACGCCCCGAATCGAAGTCCAGTAGACCGAACCGCTCTGATGGCTCACGAACACGGCGATGTAATAGCCTCCTAAGATTGAGACGGTATCTCCTATAATGGTCAAGGCCGGGAGCATGATCAGCGATCCGATTATCCTTGGGGTAACCAACTTTCTTAGCGGGTCGACGCCAAAAACTCTGAGCGTATCCACTTGATGCCCGAGGACCATGGAGCCCAATTCGGACGCCACACCAGAACCCACTCTCCCTGCATAAACCAGCGCCGTCATGACAGGTCCGATCTCCCGGATGATCGAAACGCCCACGATCTTTCCGATATACATTTTGAATCCCATGGCCGAAAGCTCGGCAGAAAGCTGGAGGGAGAGTGCCATCCCGATAAAAAGGGAGATGAGAAGAATGATGAAAAACGAACCTGCTCCGGAATAGTCCATCTGTTCGATAACATCCTTCGAGTAAAAGGGCCTTTTCACCAAACCCAAAAGGCCCTGAAAGGAGAGGAAGTAAAAATCCTGAAGGTCGCTGATCCACTCCTTTATATGAATAGTCTCTTTTTTCATCAGGCTGCCATCGAACCATTAAGGTCCCCCCGTTGGGTAGGTTATACCCCGAATCAACCTATTGGAGGAGACCGTCATGGTCCCTCGACTAATTTCTCGGCAGTTCAAACCGAAAAGTATGTCCGAGGAATAGACGATCAGATTTCTTATGAATTTATTGGAAAAAGGTAAATATGTCAATATGGAAATTTTCCTTGTCAAGCCAATTTAGAAATGTCCTATTCTTACCAAAGTAGAAATGTCCGGGAATTTTCCTTATTTTGAGATGAGAAAGTTCGCATTTTTTGCCGAGATTTCCGAATCCTCAATGGATGTCCAAGCCGTCTTCAAAGTAGTTTGCTCAGGAAAAACGTTCGCGGGGTTTTCTCAAGGAAGGAAATGAGCCATCTCGCTGGATGTGACAGGGTATTCGAGAAGGCGATTGGACAGATAAGATATGAATCATCGAGCAAATACAGTATTTTCCAGCATCAAATACAGTATTTGCCCCATTTATTTATAAATTCATCGTTAGTATCTTGTTGCTAATACAAACACGTTAGGTATCCTTACATTTCATTGAATCGCCCCTCGCCTATTCCTCTCCCCAGCAGGGAGAAGGGAGGGTGAGGCGGCTTCCATGTTGAAGCATTTAATGCGCTCGTATTAGTAATCGGAAGATTCAGAGATCAGCAAAAGGAGGTGATGAGCAGAAGGGAGAATCGCAACGGTGCTGAAATGTGCGAGCGGAGGGTATTAAGGAAGAAAGGAGGAAAATACAATGCGCAAAATAATGATTCTCGGTGTCTTGGCAAGCTTCTTTATGGTTATGAGTGTGGTCCTTCCAGTCTATGCAGCTGAAACTGTGACAGTCAAAGGTGAGGTGATCGACACCTACTGCTATGCCTTGATGGGAGCAAAAGGCGAGAGTCATCGGCAGTGTGCCATCGACTGTGTTAAAGCTGGGATTCCGGCAGGGCTACTTGAGGAAAAAACCGATAAGGTCTATGTCTTATTGCCCAATAAAGACAAGACCGCTTTACCCAAAGGGGTGATGGACAAGATGGGGCGTATGGCCTCTATCACCGGCAAGGTCTATATGAGCGGCGGAAGTAACTTTTTGACTGTCGAATCCATCAAGTGATGCCTATGCTTGAGATCATTCTCCCAGGAGTGCAGCACTTCCAAAATATCCACCCCTTGGTAGTTCATTTTCCTATTGCGTTCCTGGCGGGTGCTGCACTCTTCTACTTTCTCTCTTGGGTTTTGCGAAACGAGACTTTTGCAACGACCGCATTCCTATTGCTGATCCTCGGCACCCTAGCCGCTGGAGCGGCAGTAGCAACCGGCCTTTACGGGGAAGAAGGAGTGATGGTCTCGCGCTCGGTTCGAGAAAATCTTTTGGAACACCATGAAGCATTGATGCTGGCAACACTTGGCGTAAGCTTTGGCTTAGCCATCTGGGCGGTGATGGCGAAGCCCTTTCCAAAGAAAAAGCGATTGCTATTTCTCTTTGTGCTTTTGGTATTGTTGGGAATTATGACCATAGGCGCAGACTATGGTGCCCGGATGGTTTACGATTACAACGCAGGCGGAGATGCCTGTTCACAGCCCATCGACTTTACCAGGTGAAAGTTCCTAAATTCTTTTCGAGAGAGATTCGAGAGAGTTATCTGGTGGTAAAAAATCCCTTGAGGTTCCGGTATTTCTTTTCTCCGATCCCTTTCACATTTCTTAAATCCTCAACGGATCGAAAACCTTTTCTTCTATCCCTATAAGCTATCATTTCCTGCGCTAAGGATTCTCCGATCCCAGGTATCAAACAAAGGTCTTCCGCCGATGCTCGATTGAGATCGAGAGGTACGGAAAAAGCGAGCAATTTATTAGCAGCCATCCTGCTGATTTTTATCTTTATCCCCTGTTGCTTCATCTCCCCATGTTTTTCCTTTGATAATCGACGAAGAGGGGCGATCTGAGGAGATTCTTTCGTGACGATGAGAAGTGTCCCTGATTTCAAAATCTGTGAGGCTGAAGGGATATCGAACCCGGCAGTTTCCTTCAGACCTCCAGCCCGGTCAACGGCCTCCCTCAAAGTGGGGGAATTCTCGAAAAGATAGACGCCGGGACTTCGAACTTCTCCCGAGACTTCAACGACGACTTCTTTCACCGATTCTTCCGGGAAGGGGGAGGGAGCGTGATAAAGAAAACCGAAGTAGAGACTGCCGAGGATGAGAAGAACGATACCCAAGAGAACCCACTGCTGGGAAAGCGAAAAGTGTTTCATGAATGCCAAAGTTCAAAATCTCCCGCTAAAGCGGGATCAAATCAATGACAAATGGCCAAATAGCATTTTGTCGGCCCCCTCACCCTTCCCCTCTCCCCGCCGGGGAGAGGGAGGGTGAGGGGAATATTCGTGCGAACTTTGACATTTGCTAGTATCTTGTTATTTTCCATTTTCTTCTTTTAAAAGCTTGTAGTCGATCGAGTCTACCAAGGCTTGCCAGCTTGCCTGAATGATGTTTTCGGAAACTCCCACTGTCCCCCATTTTGATTTCCCATCCCACGATTCGATCAAAACCCTCGTTTGGGCTCTGGTTCCATCCTTGGTGGAAAGGATCCTGACTTTGTAGTCGAGCAGATTCACTTCTTTCAGTTCAGGATAGAATTTTTCCAATGCCTTTCGTAGGGCATTATCCAGAGCATTGACCGGACCATTTCCAACGGCTGCTGTATGCTCCACTTGATCCCCTACACGAACCATGATGGTGGCTTCTGAAAGGGCTTCTTCCTCGGTCTTCTTTTCCACAATGACGCGGAATCCCATCAGTTCAAAAAACCTTTTATGTTGCCCGAGCGCCTTCTTGATAAGAATCTCAAAAGAGCCTTCGGCTCCTTCAAACTGGAAACCTTCGCTTTCAAGGTGTTTCAAGTCGTCGAGGATCTTTCTCACTTTTGGATCTTTGCTCTCCAAATCAATTTTAAACTCACCCGCTTTGTAAAGAACGTTTGATTCGCCGGAGAGGTCGGAGATAAGAACCCTCCGGTGATTTCCGACTCGCTCAGGGGAGATGTGTTCGTAAGTGGCGTCCTTTTTTCGGATCGCGCTGACATGCACACCGCCTTTGTGAGCAAAGGCGCTTTCCCCCACATAAGGAAGATATTTGTTATGGGGCAGGTTGGCCAGCTCTGAGACGAAGCGAGAGACCTCGGTGATCTTTTTCAACTGGTCGTCTGTGACACAATCAATTTCCATTTTCAGTTTGAGATTGGGGATGACGGAACAGAGATTGGCATTCCCGCATCGTTCCCCGTAGCCGTTAATCGTGCCATGAACCATCCTGACACCTTCCTTGACCGCCAGGATTGTGTTGGCTACTGCCATCTCGGTATCATTATGGACGTGAATGCCCAAGGGAACCGCAATGTTGTTTTTTACCTCTTGGACGATGGATTGGATCTCGCCGGGGAAGGTCCCCCCATTCGTATCGCATAAGACGATCCAATCCGCCTTAGCTTCCTGGGCTGCTTTCAGGGTGGAGAGGCTATACTGGGGGTTGTTCTTGAACCCATCGAAGAAATGCTCGGCATCAAACAGAACTTCCTCGACGCACCCCTTGAGGAACTGAATTGAGCTATAGATGATTTCGAGATTCTGATCAAGAGTAATTTTTAGCGCTTCAAGGGGATGGATATCCCAGGACTTCCCTACGATCGTCACCACCTTCGTGCCAGCCTCGATCAGGGCCCGGATGTTTGGATCATTTTTCGGCAGAATTCCTGCCCGGCAGGTGCTTCCGAAGGCGACGATCTTCGCAAGAGAAAGGGAAACCGATTTGATCTCCTGAAAGAACTGAAGGTCCTTTGGATTGGAACCAGGCCATCCCCCTTCGATGTAGTGGATGCCCAATTCGTCCAGCTTTTGCGCGATTCGAACTTTATCCTCAACAGAAAAAGAAATGTCTTCTGCCTGAGATCCATCGCGGAGTGTGGTGTCGTAGATTTTTACAGGAATCGAGTCGATCAAAGTAATACTCCCTTGCTGTAGTGAGCGATCAAAGTAAAGTTGTCATTGCGAGGAGTCTCGCTTTGGCGGGACGACGTGACAATCCCCGAGATTGCTTCGCCTCGCTCGCAATGACATTCTGGGAATAAGAACGTATTCAAGTCGTTCACTAAAGACGATGAACAAATGTATTGGTTCGTTGTTCATCGTCCGTACTTCTTCGTTTATCGTTCTTCTGAAATAACAGACTTATCCAATTCAAAAGCGTCGTGGAGAGCCCGGACGGCTAATTCCGTATACTTGGAATCAACAATGCAGGAGATCTTAATCTCCGAGCTGGAAATCATTTGAATATTAATTCCCTCTTTGGCCAAGGCAGAGAACATTTGGGTGGCCACATTGGAATGGCTCCTCATGCCCACCCCCACAATGGATACCTTTGCAATGTCTTCGTTGGATTTGACCTCTTTCCCGCCCAACTCCTTAATCGTGTTTTTGACGATCTGGAGGGTCTTTGCAAAATCGGACTTGGGGACGGTGAACGCGATGTCGGCGCAACCTTTCTCGGTGCTGGAGGTTTGAATAATCATGTCCACGACGATATTCGCGTCGGCGATGGGCTTGAAAATTTTTGCCGCCATCCCCGGGACGTCCGGAACACGCATGATCTCTATCCGTGCTTCATTTTTGTTGTACGTCACACCCGAAACCACAACCCTTTCCATCTCTCTGTCCTCCTTGCAGACGATTGTACCAGGATTATCGTTAAAAGATGACCTGACATGAATGGGGACATCGTATTTCTTGGCAAACTCAACAGATCGGATCTGTAATACCTTCGCTCCGAGGCTGGCCATCTCCAGCATCTCATCGTAGGAGATCTTGGACAACTTCCTTGCCTTGGAGCAGACATTGGGATCGGTCGTATAGACTCCGTCGACGTCGGTGTAGATCTCACAAACATCTGCTTTCAGAGCGGCCGCGACGGCAACGGCCGTGGTGTCGGATCCTCCCCGACCAAGGGTCGTGATATTTTCTGATTCATCCACCCCCTGGAACCCGGCTACCACCACGACCCGCCCGTTCTTCAGGTCGCTTAGTATCTTCTCCGATTCAATGCCCGTAATACGGGCTTTGCCGAAAGCGCTGTCCGTGGCAATCTTAATTTGGAACCCGAGATAGGATTTTGCCTCCGCTCCCATATCCTTCAGAGCGATGGCAAGCAAGGCGATGGAGACTTGCTCTCCCGTCGAGATGAGCACGTCCATTTCCCTTTCGTCAGGGTTGGGCGTGACCTGATGGGCCAAGCGGACGAGTTTATCCGTTTCTCCGGCCATCGCAGAGACGACGACCACCACCTCGTGACCTTGGTTGCTACTGCTGACGACCCTCCTGGCGACATTTTTGATTCGATCGATGTCCCCGACAGAGGTGCCGCCATATTTTTGAACGACCCGCGCCATTCAAATGCCTCCTTTTCCCCGCTGGGGAATATAGCATGCGGATTTAGAATTAATTCCGCAATTCGCAATCTGAAATCCGCAACTCCTTAACTAATTCTTCGTAGCGCTTTCCCTTTCCGACGATTTCCAAAGACCTTCTATTCCTTCCTGTGTAGGCTATGCGGATGAGCAGAAGCTCCTTCGGGAGGAGAGAGGGGATTTTGTCCGCCCATTCGATGGCCGTGATCCCCTTGCTTTGGAAATAATCCTCCAGGCCTAGCTCTTCGGCTTCCTTCTCTTCGCCGAGACGAAAAAGATCAACATGGTAAAAGGTCATCTTTCCCGGGTATTCGTTAATCAGGGTAAAGGAAGGGCTTGAGATATAAGCCGGATTCCTAATTCCCGCCCCCGCGGCGAGTCCTTTGATGAATTGCGTTTTTCCTGCCCCCAATTCACCCACCAATGCCACGACATCCCCGGGCAGAAGTCTCCTTCCAATGCTCTTTCCGATCCGAATGGTCTCTACTGTCCTGCCGGTCTGAATAACCACTTGTCTGGATTTCAGCTTTCGTAGGGAACGAATATATGCGTTCCCTACAATTTCCTCTTAGGCCTTAAATTTAAAGTCATCGGGATTGAGACTTTCCAGCCACTCCTTGAGATGATCTCCT
>DBZJ01000123.1 GCA_002311635.1 Syntrophaceae bacterium UBA1163 | reverse complement strand
CAGTTTTTGGGGAGTACTATAATCCAGGAACATCAAGCCAGAACTCGTAAAGAGTTGCTGGTCCTATTCTAGCCAAGACGGAACCACGGCCAGAGGTAAGTTCAGACAACCGTGATTTTACAGAGTCGTGGGTACTGATTGCTAAATTTTTATTTTTTTCTTTTTCAACAAGGAAGATACGTGTCTTTATCAAATCTTGTCTAGCACTGAGCACTGCCGGTTGAAAACGCATTGATACTTCGAGACGCGTTACAAGGTCCTTGCTATCCATTAAAATCCTCCTTAATAATATTTTCATTCATAACGTGGCCATCACCGAGAGGCCCGCTTTTTGGCCGATCCCGTGCATGGCATGGTTGGACCTCATGATAGCGTCCGCACGATCTCGGCAAGCAACGCATCAATCTCGGCCTCGAAGTTCACTTGCTGCGGCTCTGGCAGCGTCTCCTTTGCACGAATCTGGCCATGCAAATACCCATCAGCGATCTTTCGAGCCGCCTTGTCCAACCGATCCATGGTTTCTTTGAAGGATCGTGCCCCCGCGTAGTTGTTCGCCACCTGAGAGAAGCTCGACACTGCAAATATGGGTGGGACATGGTCGAGGATTGCTCGTGTCAACATAGCGGTGGCCAGAAGGGCCCCGCCGGTGTAAGCAACATTGATTTCCTCGCACAGCCGTATGAGCTTGCGAAGGTCGAAGGTGGCAGGCGAGAGCGTTCGCAGTTGAGCAATGCGTGTCTCCGACACGAACTTGTGAACACCCAAGGCAGCCGGTCGGATCGGCGAGTACTCGATCCGGACTTCCAGTGGTCGGATACCGGGCGTCCTCTGTCGTTCCGGTCGAAACTGCCGTTCGATCGGCAAAAGCTGTGCCTCGATGTACTGGCTTCTTTCGGCGTACTTGGAAAAGGCACGCTGGATATAGTTCCAGAAATCCCGGATATTCCGGCATTCGATCACGAACTCCGGAAGTAGTTCTACGACCTCCTTGTCAGCGACTAACTCGCCGCGAAGAATACGGTACTCCTCCGCTACGGGGGCACTCGGGCCTTTCTCCGCGATCACCCATAAAATATCCCGAAACCTGCCTATTTTCTCCGCACGCTCTGAGTTCTTCATAGCTTGTTGGTCCAACAGATATTAGACGGAAAAATTATATTATGATATAATAATTCCGCCTATTACTAAATGCTCGATTGTTATCTAACCGCTTAAAATCAAAAAGAGTTCCCTGGTTAGAACTATGGATATCCGCAATTCCAAAGGGCGCAATGGTTTTTGGGAAGCTTACCGGGCCTGCGCGGAGGAAAACAGGGTAGCTTCGATTCATCTTTCCGGCGCATCCAGTCCTGGTTTTCTTGCGATAGAACATTATCAAAAAAGGATAGAGGCGTCAAGATATTCAAATATCTGTGTTTGGAACTTCGCGGCGCTGCCTATGCTTCTTGGAACGGCGTATTCAGTTGTGAGTGGCCTAACGGCTGTGGGCAATTGTTCAGAAAATCTCCCCTCGCCCCTCTTTGCCAAAGAGGGGTAATTCCTCCCTTTACGAAGGGAAGGGGAACCACACTCTTAAAAAGAGGGAAGGTGTGAAAAAGGGGCCGGACTATTTTATTATTGATCCATGTGGACAAGAAGAAAACTCATAAAAACTTGGCTTTGGGCTTCTCTATTAAGCGTCGTTTCTCATCCCCTCTCAATCTGCTGGGCCAAGGCAAAGCAACTCCTTCCCAAGGGATTCCCAAAGAGCAAACTCTTAAACATGAATCCGGCGGAGATTGACAACCGAAATCTGGAAGTCGATCCCCTCAATCAGTTTGGGACCATGGGGTCTGCGGACATAGCGATCGATCTGAAGACTTATCGACTCAAGCTTACCGGAAAGGTAGAACGCCCTCTTTCCTTGACTCACGATCAGATTCTCAAGTATCCCTCATCGACGGAAACGGTCCTCCTCATCTGTCCCGGTTTCTTCTCCAATAACGGTCGTTGGACAGGGGTGACCTTGAAGAGTTTGCTTCAAGAAGCACAGATTAAAAAAGAGGCCCAATATATCGACGTTATTGGAGAGGACGAAAAGCGCGCCAGGATCTCAATAAAAGAACTCGATCAGAAAAAGATCTTTCTGGCTTATCGTGTGAACGGCGAAACGCTTCCCCGAAAACATGGTTTTCCATTACGGCTGGTTTATGAAGATGCGTACGGGTCCGATTGGGTCAAATATGTGAAGGAGATTGTGGTCTCTTAGACCTCGAGTATCCGGTACGGAATAAACTTTGACAGTAATTCCTGGATTCCTGCCCCGGATCGTCGTCCGGGGCAAGTTTCGCAGGAATGACAGAAAAAAGAAAATAGGCGCGAATTTATTTGGGATTTGAGATTTGGGGCTTGGGTATTTCCCCTTCCTCGGCGGCTCCGTTCTCAGCCAGAAATTCCAGAACGAGGGCGGCTACTTCTTTGGGTTTCTGCAGCTCTAAATCGTGGATGCCGTCGTTGAACCGCACAATCTCGACATTTTGAAGGTGAGCTCTCAAAAACTCTGCATTCGTCTCGGCCATGCCATGGTAGTAGGAATTCTCCCCATAAAGATAAAGAACAGGGGTCTGGATGGTCTTGGCCTGATCCGTGAAATCTCTCGACGTCTCGAGGGTTCGAGAGATGAGATGCCACGAAACGCGCGAAGCCGTTTTGTTACTTTGAGCCATGATCTCTGCCACTTCCTTTCTCTCCGCTTCGCTCATCTGCTCCCATGCCTTTCCCATCACCGATTTTGCAACGAGCCTGTCAGCAATTCCAGCTCGAATCAATCCGATGGAAAGCTCTCCAAGCACGGGCCATCCTAAAAGGCCCTTCATGGGCTTATAAGGCACATTCTGATGTTTAATGCCATTTCCCTCAATCGAAATGATCCTGTCCACTTTTTCCGGGTACCGGGCGGCAAGATTCAAGGCAATGGCTCCTCCGTACGAAACGCCCAAAATGTGGAATTTCTGGATCTGTAATGCTTCGATCATTTTTACGATCAAATCAGCTTGCTCCTCGATCGTGTAACCAAACCCAGTCTTAGGCTTGTCAGAATCCCCTACGCCGAGGTAGTCGAGACAAAGCAGTTTATAATGTTCTGACAGGTACGGAATGACTCTATTCCAGTGTCGGTATGTGCTAAACGCTCCAGGGATGAGAAGGATGGGCTCCCCCTCTCCTGCCTCGACATAGTGAAGATTGTACCCTTCAACAGAGATAAACTTATCCATGCCATATCTGGGCTTTAGATAGACTTGGTGTTTGTCATTTCTCACCATGTAGCTGCAGCCGACGTTGAAAATCAGACAGGAAAATAAAAAAATCAAAAAACTCTTTTGTGTCAGTCGCTCTTTCATCGTCAATGACCCGGGTGAAGCTCCCCGACCGCTTTCCCCTCACCCCATCCCTCTCCCCAGCGGGGAGAGGGGAGAGTGGGGGATAAGGATGCATCAAATTCTACGGAACAAAAAGCTTATCGCTGAGATGTGCATTAATCGCATAGTCTTGAATCATGCTCACCTCAAGGGGCCTTCCCTCCAGATCATATCTTTCGATCCGGATAGGAAGCCAATATTGCTTCGATACGAAAATCCGGTATTTTTCGGGGTTCTTCCCCTGAATGTAATCCATAGCCCACAGCCAGAATCTTATTTGATCCTTATCCTCATACAATTCATCGTCCTTCTGCTTTACTTGCTCAAGGTTTTTGAAGAGAAAATCGACGAAATAACCCATGTCCGTCTGGTTGATCCATTGACCGGCAGGGGTATGGATGATGGGGTTCTCAATCGAAAGCCGAAATTTCATTGCGTAGAGGAAACGAAGTGGCAATACAGTCGCTTCCTTATCCCCTTCGGTATAAAAAATGGTCAGGGATGAATGAGGGCGCGAAAAATCCACCCGTATTTTCCTTTTCTTTTTGAAATAAAACTTGAACCGGTAGACCGCGTTCTTTTCCCCGTCTTTATAAAAAGTCTGCTCTACTTCGCAAGAATAATCTTCGACAGTCTTAAATGCAGATTCCATTTTTTGAACAACGGCAAGGACCCGATTTTCCTCTGCGCCTTCTGATGAAGGTAGAAAGCCTACCGCCACGAGAAGTGAAAAGGCCGATGCGAGAGATATCCCTCTGAGCTCGGACCTCCTATTTGAAGACAAAATTTTCGTCAAAGAGATACGGGTTATCAAAATAGTCCTTTCCGATTAACTCGACGGCGTGGTGGCCGCGTTGACGCATGCTCCCCACGGACGGGATCCCCATTGAGAACAGGATAATCCGCTCCATCCTCCCCGAGCCTTTTGCGATTCCTTTGGAATCGAAGATGCTCTCCGTTCCTCCGCTTTCATGGGGAAGAACCTCGAGGACATCATAACACACCAGTGAGTAAGGAACGGGATCGGAAACTTCTTTGACGGACATGAGGCGCTGCACTTGATGCCAACCCGAGTTGATCCGAATTCCGAGACGCTCTCCGAATGATACAGCTGGAAGCCATTCGGGCACAAAAGGGTCGAAACTCAAAGGTCTCGAGCGATTCCGCTCAACGCGCTCCTTATCGGGAGAAAAGAAATGGTAGCACCCGCAGTCGCTCACCGCATCAACCATGAAGACCTTCCCTTGCCTATCAAGCGACACCCGAGCGGTCAGCCCATCCAGCTGGCCCCGCTCAATCGACGGTGCCCTTTTCCCTGCCCGCTCCGAATACCAGATGACATAGTTGATCTGAAGGATGGGTTCTCCTTTCAGAAAAGCATGGGAGGTGTAATAGTAAACAGTGGGTTTTGCCGGATCAATCTCCACGCGATCGTCCTTCCACACAACCTGGCCCAGACGATCATAACGAGCCGCCATATCTTGAATAAAGACAGGGGCAAAAGACCAGGCCAGCTTCTCCTCCTGATCGCGACTCGGCAGAGGAATGCCAATCGCATTCTTCCGGGAGCTATCGATGATCTCTTGAACCTCCTCTTCGTGTAGAGAGACCTGGCTCTCCGGGATAAATGACCTCAGTTGTCCTTCCACGGGGAGGTCCTTCAGGTCTGTATCAAATGTTTTTCTGGCCTTGTTCAATGATCTTTCTGTAAGCACAGCCACGGGGATTGCTGCCAGAGGATAAAGACCGACCGTTCTTCTTAAGCAGGAATATTCCCCAGGGACGTGTACATGGGGCAAGAGTGCGCTGTAAAAATCCGATCGGCCTTGAGCTTCACTCATGAGTATAGAAGAACAAGACTCAACTTGAGCATATATCCGCTCTCGATCCGCTTTTCTTCCGTCCTCAAAATTCAAAGAAGCAATCGCCTGATCAGGGAGGTTACTGATTTCCTTCTTCCTGGACAGAAGATCGAGCTGCTGCATCCATCGGAACCATTCTTCTTTCTGTCCATCGTCCTTTAGGTTTGTCTTCAAGGAAGCGACGAAACGATTCGTCCGAAGATAAGGAAATCCGCAGATTGGCGCATTCGAAGCGTCCTTCACGCCCGCGTCTTCGACGGCCTCATCCAATCGGCTCAAGAATTGCCGGCACCCCTCCGGTTTTTCAAAGGAAACGGGCGTCGGTTTGGCCACAAATGGCGCACAACCCAGGAGAAAAACAAATGCCAGAGCTACAGCGACAGTCGGGAATCGATTAATTTTCATATTCCTATAAAAAACTGAGGAATCGCGCAAAAGAATAATCTAATCTGACATGATCTGTCAACAGGAGATTAGAAGCGAATTTTGAAAAATCGGGAAGCATTTTGGGTCGTCTGCTCTGATACAACCGACAGATCCAACCCCTTAAGCCGGCTTACTTCTTCCAGAGATATCCGCACGTCTTTGGGCCTGGATTCTCTTCCCTGATAGCTTACGGGTGTGTCCGTTTCCAGCAGAATCCTCTCGATAGGTGCCCGTTTGATCGCCTCCTGATGAGGAAGACTGTAAGTCAAAGCGGGAGTCGCAGAAATGAACCACTCCCTGGGCTAAAGCCCAGGGTTTCAGGTCTGCTGACATGATCTGGCACAATTACCGACGTTGTTCTCTTATGTATCGCCGCACGACCTCTTCATCAACGTTGCCTACTGTCTCGGCAAAATACCCATCCGGCCAAAAACTATCTCCCCACAAAAACTCTTCAAGCTCCGGATACTCTTTTCTTATCACCCGGC
>DBZJ01000162.1 GCA_002311635.1 Syntrophaceae bacterium UBA1163 | reverse complement strand
AACAAGGGTGAGAGAGCCTTTTATCAGCTATGACGAGATGGTCAAAAGGCTGAGAAAAGATGGCCGCATATAAACTCTACTTCCGAGCATCCGTTGAGAAGGATTTTGCTTCAATACCCAGGAGCGATCTGAAGAAGATTCTTCAGCGGATCAAAACGCTTGCAGATAACTCGCGCCCACTTGGCTGCGAGAAGTTAACCGGTCAAGAAAGATATCGCGTTCGTCAAGGAGGATATCGAATCGTATATTCCACCCACGACGATGAACTTACTGTCTGGATTGTGAAGGTTGGCCATCGCAAAGACATATATCGGTGAAGCGAACGAGTAGGTGCACCGGACGCGGCAAAACGGAGCCGCAAACGACGAGAAGGGGGACATAGGTTCTAAAACGACTTAATTAGGCTGTTCGCCCCAGGTCTTGCAATAGCACATTGGGGGAAATTGCAGAACATCTCGGTTTACACTATGCTGCTATAAGCCGGGCAATAAAATGGGTTGAGCATGTATGAAAATGTGTGATTGCAGGGGCTGACCCTTTTCCCGCGAGGCTCGTCAGAGTGGGAGCAGTCATCGAGTCTACAAAACCCCGTGGCAAGGCGATCCTCGAATAAATATTCAGAATCATAAAGGCAAAGCCAAAGCCTACCAAGTGGGACAGGTGCTATTGGCTGTAGAAAGATTGGAGGTATATCATGGCCTTGAAAAATGATCGGTATACTTACCGGGTAACCTGGTCAGAGGACGATAATGAGTATGTGGGTTTGTGTGCCGAATTTCCCAGCTTGAGCTGGTTGGCTAAGAAACCGGAGGTAGCCTTAAGAGGGGTTCGGAAGTTGGTTGAAGATGTCATAAAGGATATGCATAGTCGGGGAGAAACCGTTCCCGAACCGATCGCTTGCAGACAATATAGTGGTAAGTTCTTAGTACGGGTCCCTCCCCAAATTCATCGAAAGCTTGCAATCCAGGCAGCCGAGTCCGGAGTCAGCCTGAATCGTCTTGCTAGTTCAAAATTAAGCGGATAAAGCTCTGTACATAGCAAATCACTACCTTTAGGTGATTAGAAGGAGATGGATTGTTCTATGTAATAAAAGGTAAACTCAGAAAGGCAAAAAGCATAGGCCATTTGCTGATGAGGAAACGTGGATGGTGGTTTTAGAATCATCAAGAACAAAGCATACAGGAGCGGTATTTAGAACTCTCTTCAAAAAAACTTGACAAGTCCCAGGGGAATTTGTTAAATAGTCAGGTAACCTTGACCAAAGAGGATTTAAGTGGAGAATATTTATAGGATCAAACAAGGTAATTATTGGTGGTGGCAGAACACAGAGGGGGAGGTCTGCCTGGCGCCATCATGAACATTTAAATCGCAAGTAAGGGCCATGGGCGGCTTCCAGTCTCCCATGGCCTTTTTTGTTTCTGCCTCTTCATAGGCGGACTCAGATCGAAAAAGGCTATGGTTTCTGACCATAGCCTTTTCTGTTTTAGGAGAGAAGCATGATTACTCCATCTTTAGAAGATGTCAAAAGACTGGCCAATCAGGGGAACCTCATTCCCGTCTTTGAGGAAATTCACTATGACCTGGAGACACCCATCTCGGCCTTTCGGAAGATCGACGATGGAAAGTCCTCCTTTCTTCTCGAAAGCGTGGAGGGAGGCGAGAAATGGGGACGCTACAGTTTCTTGGGCTCCGGATCCTCTCACCTCTTCCGAAGCAAAGGAGAGGATTTTGAAATTCTTAAGAATGGCGAAGTTCTTCAAAGGGCTAAGGTGAAAGACCCGCTCCGAGCGCTTGAGGGTTTTATGGGGATTTACCACCCTGTTCTGCACGATGATCTTCCGCGGTTTTCCGGAGGCGCGGTGGGCTACCTGAGTTATGATGTCGTGAGGTCTTTTGAGAGGATTCCAGAGCAACTTCAACAGGACATAGACCTTTATGACTGTTCGTTCATGATCACCGATACGCTGCTGGCCTTTGACAATTTAAAGAAGAAGATCAAGGTCATCTTCAATCTATTCTTGGACGGCAGGCAGAGTTTGGAGGAGGCCTATCAAGAGGCACAGGATAAGATTAAGTCGATCATTGCGAGGCTCCAAACACAAAATCCTCCTTCTTCAGTCAGGAGCCCTTTTACTCCCTCTCCGCTTCGCTCGAATTTCAGCAAGGAAGATTACATGAAAGTGGTCGAGAGGGCAAAGGAATATATCCGGGCCGGAGACATCATTCAGGTGGTGCCTTCGCAACGGTTTTCAACGGAGGTTCACTGTGAGCCTTTCGATATTTATCGCGCCCTCCGAAGCGTCAATCCCTCACCCTACCTCTTCTATTTAAAGATGAACGGTATTGTCCTCATGGGAAGCTCCCCGGAAGTGATGGTTCGTCTGGAAGACAAGCAGATTGAACTACGACCTATCGCCGGCACACGTAGGCGAGGGAAGACCAAAGAGGAAGACTTGGCGTTGGAAAAAGATCTTCTGGCCGATGAAAAGGAGAAAGCTGAGCACATTATGCTGGTCGACCTTGGCCGAAATGACGTGGGCCGCGTCTCCGAGATCGGCTCGGTCAAGGTGACCGAGCTGATGACTGTAGAAAGATACTCCCACGTCATGCATATCGTTTCCAATGTTCAGGGCGAGCTCGCCCCGGAAAAAAACGCCTTCGATGTCTTTCGGGCCACTTTTCCTGCCGGGACGGTTTCCGGTGCTCCAAAGATCCGGGCCATGGAAATCATCGAAGAGCTCGAACCCTTTCGCCGCGGGTTCTATGCCGGAGCCGTCGGTTACTTCAGTTTTCTGGGAAATATGGATACCTGCATTACAATACGCTCCATTCTCATCAAGGATGGGAAAGCCTATGTGCAGGCAGGCGGAGGTGTCGTTGCTGATTCCGAACCGGAGAAGGAATATGAAGAAACCTTGCATAAGGCCCAGGCCATTTTTAAAGCCATTGAACTTGCCGAGGAGGGGTTGCCGTGATTCTTTTGATCGATAACTATGATTCCTTCACCTATAATCTTTTCCATTGTATCGCCCAGCTCGGGGAAGAGGTGATCGTCCGGAGGAATGACGCTCTATCCGTTGAAGATGTGAGCAATCTAAGACCGACTTCTGTCTTTCTTTCTCCTGGTCCCCGATCACCCAGAGAAGCGGGAATGACGGTTGAAGTGATCAAGCGGTTTTATCAGGCGATTCCCATCATGGGCGTCTGCTTAGGGCATCAGGCGATTGGGTATGCGTTTGGCGGCAAGGTGGTCAGGGCCGAACGGATCAAACATGGCAAGACGTCTCCAATTTTTCATGACGGTCAAACGATTTATCGCGGCTTGCCCAATCCCTTTGAGGCGACGCGTTACCACTCTCTTATTGTCGATAGAACGGGGCTGCCGGAATGCCTCGAAATAAGCGCCTGGACGGAGGAGGGGGAGATCATGGGGCTGAGGCATCGGAAACATAAGGTGGAAGGAGTGCAATTCCATCCGGAATCGATTTTGACGCCTCTCGGAAGCCTGATCATCAAGAATTTCGTAGCACTTTAGCGCTTTGAAATGGAGTGCCATTTGTCCCTTGGTTCCCACCAAGGCCGGGACTTCCAAAGTTTTAGGATGCGGTTTTTCATATTTTATGGTTTTGAAACGAGGAAAGTGAACGAAACGCTGCCGTCCCATTGGAGCCACCTGAATGAACCGGGAAAAGGTTTCCGCCCTAAAACTTCTTCAATCCCGTCCTTAGCGGAAACCGGCGTCACATGGGCCGATTTTTCAAAGCGCAATAGTGTTACAGAATTTCATTCTATTTCCGTCTAAAGGAGGCTGAAGCAATGGATAATCTGGTGAATATCTTCGATTCATTTTATCCCGGCTGGCGAGAGAGAAGATATGTGAATCGGTTTATTGCCATCCTCAAAGAATTGGTCATTCCCACCTATTCTATTCTGGAGACAAGGATAGAAAACCATAAGGCGATCTATCCGAAGGAGTGGGGTCAAATCGTTTCCGCTTTAAAAGAGGCCCATTTCTTCAAGCTCTTTGCGCCCCCTGAATACGGAGGGGAAAAAGTTTCCGAGCAAGAGATCTACTTTATGATGGAGTTGTTCGGCTACGCCTCTCCGGGCTTGGGCATCATTTTTGTGTCCCATGGACGTGCGATCGATATCTTGCTCGGCGGGAGTGAGCAGCAAAAGAAGGAATATCTTCCCAGGATGGCAGAAGGGGATTTTGGGGCCATTGCGATCACCGAGGAAAAGGCAGGATCGGATGCGAGCGCCGTGGGCTTGAGGGCGGACAGGGTGGGCCCTCACTATGTGTTTAACGGACAGAAGATTTTTATCTCGAACAGCGGCCTGGCCCGGCTTTATGCCATTCTGGCCAACACCAAGGGCGTGCAGGGCCCCCGTTCCTTGAGTGTGTTTATCGTTGAGGATGATCTGCCAGGCTTCACGATCAACGAATTGCCCAAAAAAGATGGGTTGAGCGTCTTGCCGACAGGGCAGCTCATTTTTAAAGATTCCCCCGTCCCCGCCAAGAATCTTGTGGGAAATGAAGGGATGGGTCTGGTCCTGACCCTCGACGTGATCGATAGAGGAAGAATTCATATTGCGGGGATCTGCTGCGGCCTGGCTTATCGGATCTTTCGCGAACTTTATCAATATGCGCATCAAAGAAGACAATTCGATCATCCCCTGACGAGCAGCCAGGATATCAGCTTTCAGATCTCAGATATGTTTACCCGAATCAATGCCGCCAGAGGGCTATGCCTCCATGCCCTGAAACAGGTGGGCACCTCCTATTACAGGATGAGCTCTTCTCAGGCAAAGCTATTCGCGTCCCAGGTGGTGATGGATGTGGCTGCCCGGGCGCAGGTGTTAATGGGTGGAAGGGGTTACTTCAGAAATGAGCTGATCAACCAGCTGAGCGCGGATGCTCGGGGAATGGAATACCTCGAGGGAACCTCCAACATTCAGAAGATGATTATCGGCCGGGAATTATTCCGGATGTATCATAAAGAAAAAGTCGGGTAAATTATCCCCTCTGGGGAGACTGTGTGTCGTAATGTCATTGCGAGGGAGCGAAACGACCGAAGCAATCTAACAAGGTATTGAAAATAGGAGATTGCCACGCTCACTTCGTTCGCTCGCAATGACGAGACAGGCACTGCGACAAAATCTCTGGTAGGAGAGGGCGAGGGGGAAAGACAAGGAGGGACGCATCATGATTAAGGAAGCCATTGCCAAGGTGGTCAAAAGGAATCACCTGACAGAAGTTGAGATGGAGCAGGTCATGGAAGAGATCATGACCGGCGGGGCCACGCCCGCCCAGATCGGTTCTTTCGTCACCGCCCTCCGGATAAAGGGGGAGACCGTGGATGAGATCACCGGTGCGGCCCGGGTGATGAGAGCAAAGGCGGTCAAAATCCTCGTGAAAGATCAGCCAGTGAGCATCGATCGGGATGAGATCAATATCGAAGACGAAACCATCCTCGATACCTGCGGCACCGGGGGCGACGGCACCAACACGTTTAACATCTCAACGGCCTGTGCCTTTGTGGCCGCGGGAGCTGGCGTGAGGGTTGCCAAACACGGCAATCGCGCCGTCTCCAGCCAGTGCGGGAGCGCGGATGTCATTGAAGATCTTGGGATCAAATTGGACATCACCCCTGCGGACGTGGAACGATGCATCTGCGAAGTCGGTATCGGGTTTCTCTTTGCCCCTCTTTTCCATGGGGCCATGAAACACGCTGCGGGTGCACGCAGGGAGATAGGGATCCGAACCATCTTTAATCTGCTCGGCCCCCTGACCAATCCCGCCGGGGCCACCGCCCAGGTCTTGGGAGTTTACGACCCTGCCCTGACAGAAAAGCTTGCCCATGTTCTTAGAAAGCTTGGGACGAAAGAAGCCTTTGTCGTTTGCGGAGAAGGGACATATGACGAAATCAGTATCTGCGGTTCTACCCGGATCTCTCATCTCAAGAATGGAGAGGTGGAGACATTTAACCTGACGCCCGAAAAGGTGGGGCTTAAGCGGGCTTCCCCTCGGGAAATAGGCGGGGGAAACGCCTTTGTGAATGCTCAGATCATCCGAGATGTCCTGAATGGCCAGAAAGGCCCGAAGAGAGACGTCGTCCTGTTCAATGCCGCGGCGGCCTTTTTGGCTGCGGGTCTGGACGGCCACTTTAAAGAAGGTATCCGGCGGGCAGAAGATTCGATTGATTCCGGCAAGGCGATGGAAAAACTCGAAAAGCTTGCCGACCTGACACACCAATTGGCACCTCGCGTCTGACGAGAAGAGATGGGAGTTTTCTCATGCACTCAAAGATGAAAGAGATCGTAGCCCATAAACAGATTGAGGTCGAAGCACTAAGAAGGAGAGGAGTGCCTGCGGTAACAAATAAGGATCTGCCTCCTCTTCGTGATTTTAGGGCCGCCATCTCCGTGGCGAAGAGGATTGGCGTCATCGCTGAGATCAAGTTCGCTTCTCCTTCCGCGGGTGCCATCCGTGAAAAAATCGACCCTTGCACGATTGGCCGCATTTATGAAGAGGCGGGGGCAGCAGCCATCTCCCTTCTTACCGATAGTCGAGTTTTTGGGGGAAGCCTGTCCGATCTTCCACTCCTAAAAAAGGCCGTCTCTCTCCCGATATTGCGCAAGGACTTTATCATCGATGAGATCCAGCTGAGGGAATCTCGCTTCTACGGCGCAGACGCAGTGCTTCTCATTGCCGGCATCCTGACAAAAAATCAATTGAAAGAGCTGATCGTTTTCTGTAAGGAGCTGGGATTGACCCCATTGACCGAGATTCATGATCACGAGGACCTTGAGAAGGCGTATGACTGTGGGGCGGAGGTGATTGGAATCAATAACCGAAACCTCGAAAGCTTCGAGGTGACTCTGCGCACCACGCTCGATCTGGCCCGTCTGATTCCTAAGGATCGTGTCCTCGTGAGCGAAAGCGGCATCTCTAACAAGGAGGACATCCAGCTGTTGAGAAAAAGCGGCATCCGTGCGGTTCTCGTGGGGACTTCCCTGATGAAGAGCAAAGACATGGCAAAGAAGACAAGGGAGCTGGTGAATTGCGGCAAGCAGATGGGAGAACCGGATGGTGGAGATTAAAATCTGCGGGATCACGAATATCAGCGATGCCCTTATAGCTGCCGAGTGCGGTGCCGATGCCCTTGGGTTTATTTTTTATCCGAAAAGTCAAAGGTATGTGGAGCCGGTGAAGGCAAAAGAAATTATTCAAAAGCTCCCGCCTGAGATTAGTAAAGTAGGGGTCTTTGTGAACCATGAAGTACGAGAGGTCAAGGAAATTGCCCAATTCTGCGGCCTCGATTTGATCCAGCTCCACGGGGATGAGCCGCCTGAATACTGTGCTCAATTCCCGATGTCTTCTCTGATCAAGGCTGTTTCTTATCGGACAGAACAAGAGATACTGAAATTAAGAAGTTATCCGGTCGCAGCAATCCTGATGGATGGACGCGACCCGGGGCGCTTTGGAGGAACGGGAGAAAATTCGGATTGGAGACTCGCGATCATGGCGAAAGAGACGCATCCTCTTATGCTTGCCGGTGGATTAAATAAGGAGAACATCAGAAAGGCCATCGAGACGGTTAGACCCGAGGCCGTGGACATCAACAGCGGTGTGGAGATCTCGCCCGGAAAGAAGGACCCCCGTAAGATAACGGAAATCGTCAGGATGGTGCGCGAGATCGATCAAACAATAACTAATAGCACAAGAAGGTCCAGCGAGCACAAAGATGTTTTGAGTGGAATAAGTATCTTCCACACGAGTAGAAAATAAAAGAATAATCCCCTTGGATTGAAGAGGCTGTGTCGCAGCCATGGCTTTGACGGAAGAGGCAGTCGGGTTTGAAAGTTTTAGAATGCGGTCTTTTAGGAATGGCTAACCTATGCTTGTGGAAAGTGAAGTCATCTCAGGGAAAGGAAACGTGTGAATCTCACGTGTAAAAGGTTTCCGCTCTAAAACTTTTTCACCCGACTGTCCCTTCCGTCTTGTTTAGAGCCAGTTTTTGTTATTGCGACATAGTTTCCTGGAAGAGCAGCAACCAGAAAAGAGGCAACCATCCATGCAAAAGAATTTTCCAGACAGAGAAGGGCATTTTGGTGTTTTGGGCGGAAAATACGTCCCGGAAACGCTCATGGATCCACTCATCCAGTTGGAAAAGGCGTACCGTTCCGTAAGAAGAGACCCTGCTTTTCGAAAGGAATTAAACTCTTATTTGAAGGATTACGCAGGGAGGCCGACGCCGCTCTATTTTGCGAAAAGACTGACGGAGGAGTTCAAGGGGGCAAGAATCTACCTCAAGCGCGAAGACCTGACGCACACAGGAGCCCATAAGATCAACAATACCTTGGGTCAGGCCTTGCTGGCCAAAAGAATGGGAAAAAAGAGGATCATCGCTGAGACGGGAGCGGGTCAACACGGGGTGGCTACAGCCACTGCCGCTGCCCTTTTAGATCTGAAATGTATCGTCTACATGGGGGAAGAGGACATTCAGCGGCAATCGCTAAACGTCTTCAGGATGAAGCTCCTCGGAGCCGAGGTCATTCCCGTCTCCTCGGGCAGCAAGACATTGAAGGACGCGGTCAACGAAGCACTCCGGGATTGGGTCACCCATGTCCGGGATACCTACTATCTGCTTGGATCGGCGGTCGGTCCTCATCCCTATCCCATGATGGTCAGAGATTTTCAGTCTGTCATCGGCCGGGAAACGAAAAAACAGGTGCTGGAGAAGGAGGGCCGTCTTCCTGATTGTCTGATTGCCTGTGTGGGAGGAGGAAGCAACGCCATCGGTCTCTTCTATCCCTTCTTTAAAGACAACGTCCGTTTCATCGGCGTAGAGGCCGGAGGTCTTGGGGTGAACTCAGGAAAGCATGCCGCTTCGCTCTGCGCCGGCTCCATCGGGACGCTTCACGGAAGTAAGAGCTACATCTTGCAGAGTGATTCCGGGAACATCCTGGAGACTCATTCCTTTGCCCCTGGCTTGGATTACCCTGGGGTCGGACCAGAGCATGGTTACTACAAAGAAAGCAGAAGAGCGGAGTATGTGACGGTCACGGATGAGGAGGCTCTCGAGGCCTTTCATCTTCTGTCCCAAACCGAAGGAATCCTCCCGGCTTTAGAAAGCGCCCATGCACTGGCTTATACCAAGAAGATCGCCCCTTCTTTCAAAAGGGATGAAATTGTCATCATCAATCTCTCAGGCCGCGGGGACAAAGATGTTCAATCCGTGGCCCTGAGGCAAGGAGTCGAGCTATGAGCAGAATCAATCCTACCTTCGATCGTCTTAAGAAGAGGGGTCAATCAGCTTTGATCCCTTTTATCATGGCGGGCGATCCGGATATCAAGACGACAGAGGCTTTGGTGTTAGGAATGGCTGAGGCCGGAGCAGATATTATCGAATTGGGAGTCCCTTTTTCAGATCCCATTGCAGATGGTCCGACCATCCAGGCCGCTTCTCATCGGGCTCTGCAGAATGGGGTTAACCTGAAAGAAGTTTTGCATATGGCGGAAAGATTGAGCGGCATCGATACCCCTCTGGTTCTCATGACCTATTTCAATCCGGTTTTTCGCTACGGCTTGAGAAATTTCGCAGAAAGCTGCGGACGAAGTGGAGTGGATGGAGTGATCATTCCCGACCTTCCGCCTGAGGAAGCAGGGCTATGGATCGGCGAGGCCCGCAAAGTGAGTTTAGATACCATCTTCCTCATCGCTCCAACCAGCTCTTCAGACCGAATCCGTTTGGTGAGCCGATACAGCCGAGGGTTCATCTATTATGTTTCGGTAACGGGCGTCACAGGAGCAAGGGAGAATCTTCCGGATGACCTGGAGCCTGCGATCAAGAGAATAAAGGAGCAAAATAAAAAACCGGTGGCCGTTGGGTTCGGCATCTCCACGCCAGAACAGGCTAAGAAGATCGGCTTATTAGCAGATGGCGTCATCGTAGGGAGCGCGATTGTAAAAATGGTCGAAGAGAATCTGAGACATCCGGAGTTAACCCTTAAAGTGAAGGATTTTGTCTCTTCCTTTGCCCAGGCGTTGAAATCGTGAGACATCCTGAGCTTCACCCTTCCTCCGCTGGGAGCAATTTTTTCATACCTTCCTTTTAAGGTCGTTACCCCCCTTAACCGGAAGATGTTACCGGTCACCCCTTGACAGAGGCCGAGAAATCGAGTACCTTTCAGTCCGTCATTAGTACCCCAAAACCGTAGCCGCAGCCTCAGGCCGCGAGTTCACCCCGCTAGAAATGATGCCCCGCTGCTTTGCCCTTTACACCATGCGGTGCAGGTTTTGCAGTCACGCCTACGGCGGGATCAGGTTCCAGAATAATTGCGGCGGCGTGTGAATCCCCGTTGGAGTTTCTGACGGAGCCTACGATTTTGATTACGGATTACGGGAAGAGTCGACGGGTTGATTTTGGATAGAAAAGGCCTTATAATTCGTTAGGTTTATGGAAGGCGGGGAAATCATTGGTTTGATGAAGCCAATGCATCATATCGTCACGGGGGGTAGAGACAGTGTTCATCACAATGCTTAAATCGAAGATCCACAGGGCAACCGTTACTGGAGCCGACGTTGACTATGAGGGAAGCATTACCGTTGACAAGGAGCTGATGGGTGTTGCCAAACTCGCTGAATATGAAAAAGTGGATGTATACAATATCAGCAACGGCCAACGATTTTCAACGTATGTTATGAAGGGCGAACACGGCAGGGGTGAGATTTGCTTAAACGGTGCTGCTGCCAGGCTTGTTTCGGTAGGAGATCTCATCATTATCTGCTCCTACTCCCATCAAGATGAAAAGGAAGTTGGAAAACACAAACCCGTAATCGTTCATGTTGATGGAAAGAATAGGATAAAGGAAATTAAGATCGTCGGTATGATATCCAAGAACATGACTTAAGACTTCTGCAAGCTTGTTAATGACTCACCTTTCGAAAGATTTATTCCGGCTTACCGTCTGCACCCCACCCCCACCCTTTCCCTCCCCCTGAAGGGGAGGGAAATCGTTATGTTCCTCCCTCTTCAAGGGGGAGGTCAGGAAGGGGATGGGAGTTTGTTGTCGATCAGAATGAGTCAACAATTTAAATTGGTCACTTTTGACCTCGATGGGACGCTCACCCGAGAACCATCCATCTGGGAATATATTCATAAGCGATTGGGCAAATGGTATGGGTTTGCAGAAGATTATCAGAATCAGTTCCTGTCGGGGAAAATTTCTTACGAAGAGTTTTGCGAGCGCGATGCCCAAGTCTGGAAGGGGATGGAAGTTGAGAAATTGATCGAGATCGTCATGACGGTTCCCTTTCGTCCGGGAGTGAATGAGCTGATGCATTACCTTAAACAGAAAGGGTTGAAGCTTTCAATGGTTTCCTCCGGGCTTTCTCTTCTTTCAGATTGGGTGCACCAGAAATACGGGTTTGATTACTCTGTTTCCAATGATCTTCTTCACGAAAATGGAGTATTGACCGGGAGAGTGAAGATTCAGGTCCGGTACGATAAAAAAGCAGAATGGGTGAAGAAGATTCTCAAAAAATTCAGAGTGAAGCCTGACGAGGTGATCGCCATCGGAGATAGCAAAGGAGATATGGACATGTTTCAAATGGTGGGGTTTTCGGTTGCCATCGATTCTTCGTGCCGCGATCTCGAACGAATCGCCACGATCTGCGTCCCGAGCCAGGACCTCGCGGATATCATTCCGAAGTTGCCGATTTAATAAAAACGGACACGGACCACGAACACGGTGACGAGAAAATGTCCTGGGAATTAGATTTTATGAGGTGGACCAATGGGTGGTGGAGCTCATCCATCTTAGATCAAATCCTACCCTGGTTGACGTATCTCGGAAGCCATTTCGCGGCCATCTTATTCATTATTCTCAGCTGGGTTCTCACCAAACAAAGAAAAGTTCTCCATTCTCTTATTCTGCTTTACGCCATCCAGTCGGCCGCCATCTATAGCCTCAAATTCCTCGTTCAGCGTCAGAGACCGTTATTGTTTCTGGAGACGGCCTCAAAGCTCTCCAGGAGTCCGGGAGAAATTTTGGACCCCAGTTTTCCGAGCGCCCATGCGACTTTTTCGTTTATGATGGCTACCCTCCTGGCTAACCGATTCCCGCGATACCGGGTCATTTTTTTCGTTGGTGCTGCCTTCATCGGATGGACTCGGGTTTATTTAGGCCTTCATTACCCGACCGATGTCATTGCAGGAGGTTTCCTCGGTTATGGGATAGCGATATTATATCTGAAGATATTCAGCCCTCAGGGCTTTATGAGACCGCCCCAGACCGGCGAATAGCAGGGACCCGGATCCCGGTTTAGAAAATGGTCATTGCGAGCGAAACGAAGCAATCTCGTTTTTGGGAGTGAGAGATTACCATTCCTGCGTACCCCCCATTTTTGTGGCCTACCGCATGCAGGCAATGATGTGTGCGCAAAAGGGGTTTTTCTTTTCTAAAGCGGGATTTGAGAGGCATAAAAACCGTTGACAGTCCTTTTGACTCTGATAGAATGAGTGCAAAGGGTTGACTTTTCAGAAAGGTCTTATAAAATAGAATTTGCACCGGGCGCTTAGTTCAGGGGGAGAACGCCTGCTTCACACGCAGGAAGTCAGAGGTTCAAATCCTCTAGCGCCCACCATATCTGTAGGGGCAATTCATGAATTGCCCTTGCCTTCGAGAACGAAACGATATGTCTGGACATTCAAAGTGGAGCACGATTAAGCGAAAAAAAGGCGCAGCCGATGCCAAACGGGGAAAAGTCTTTACCAAAATCATCAAAGAGATTATGGTCGCAGCCCGCTTTGGGGGAGGCGATATCAATGCCAATCCGAGGCTCCGGACCGCCGTTCTCGCAGCCAAAGCGGAAAATATGCCGAAGGATAATATTGAGAGGGCGATCAAGAAAGGGGCTGGAGAACTGGAAGGGGTCAACTACGAAGAGCTGACGTATGAGGGTTACGGACCGGGCGGCGTGGCCATGATGCTGGAAGTGGTGACGGATAATAAAAATCGCACCGTCGCCGATGTGAGACATGTCTTCTCCAAATACAACGGAAGCCTTGGTGAGACGGGTTGCGTTTCATGGATGTTTGAAAAGAAGGGGTTGATCACGATCGAAAAGAGTGGAGCCGATGAGGATCGTCTGATCGAAGTCGCATTGGATGCAGGAGCTCTTGATGTGAAAGATTCGGGCAAGGAATTTGAAGTGACAACCGACCAGGCCAGTTTCGAAGAAGTAAAGAAGGCTATTGAAGAGGCCGGTTTCAAATACAGCTACGCCGAGATAACCATGGTTCCCCAGAGCACTGTTCGTCTGAGTGGAAGAGAGGCGGAACAGATGCTGAAGTTGATGGAGGGACTTGAAGATTCTGATGACGTCACCAAAGTTTACGGCAATTTCGATATTGCCGAGGAGGAGATGGAACGGCTCAGTGCATAGGCATTCCTCTCTTAGCGATTTTATAGGCCACCCTCTTCTATCGGGAAAGTGATTGGGTGGCTTTTTCACATCCGGAGAAATCTCTTGGTAAAGGCGATCGGGATCGATCCAGGCTTGGCCATGACGGGTTTTGGAGTGGTAGAGGCTCTTCCCAGGGGAGGCAGGGCCTGTGATTGGGGAGCTATTCGTACGGAAGCGAATTGTCCTATGCCTCTTCGTTTAAAAACCATCTATGACGGACTCAAAGGACTTCTCGAAAAATGGAGCCCCGACCTTCTCGCCTTAGAAGAGGTCTTCGTCCTGAAGCAGTATCCCAAGGCGGCCATCCAGTTGGGAGAGGTGAGAGGGGTGATCTACCTTGCGGCGCAAGAAATGGACATTCCTGTGGTTGAACTGAGACCGACGGAGGTAAAGAGTGCGTTGACCGGAAGCGGTCGGGCTGATAAGGAACAGATGAAGAAAGCGATCCGTCAAATCCTCAGAATCGAAAATCCCCTGAACTCGAGCCACGCAGGGGATGACCTGGCCCTTGCCTTGACCGGTCTTTCTCGAAACGAAAATTTTCATTGGTAACCTCTGCTTCTTAAAAGAGAAGCAGAGAAATTACAAATTACAAGCACCAAATTCCAAATAAGCACCAAT
>DBZJ01000008.1:966-7854 GCA_002311635.1 Syntrophaceae bacterium UBA1163 | reverse complement strand
CGTTAGACGCACTACACTAGCATGGTACAGGGCAGGCAGGCGGCTCCCCTTTACTAAAGGGCGGCAGGGGATGGATCAAATTGCCTTTTAAACGGTTTCTCCGATTGATTTAGGAGACGAAGGGGTTTCTTTGTTCCGATCTTTCCTCTTTATATAATCCTTTTTTCCAAAATATCAGTCAGAAAAAGAGCTCACGGTCCTACGGCAAGAGTGGAGATGCCCTTATTGTCAGGACGATGAACTTTAAACGATGAACTTTGAACAGTTCATTGTTCATTGTACATCGTTCATAGTCTCTTTCCCAACCACATCGGCTTCGTAGCTGTAGTCCTAACCAACGAACTCGTTCGATGCCCATCATTCCTGACGGGGCAGTCGGGAAGTCAAAGATTTGACTTTGTAGAGGCGGGTTTATTAAATTTGGGTGGTAGGAAAGTGAAGAAGAATGAAGGCGTTTAGAACTCTTAAGGACGATGTTGTTGCAAACCGGCGGCAAATCCTGATTGGCCTCATGGCTTTGCTCATCGTGGATGTCCTTCAACTCTTGATACCAAGGGTCATCAAATATGCCGTCGATGACCTCACCCTGGGGACGGCTTCTCCGTTCGGTCTTCTGGTCTATGGATTGGAAGTCCTCCTCCTTGCCTTGGGCATTGGCAGTCTTCGATATGTCTGGAGGTATTTCCTGCTGGGGGCGGCGCGTCAAATCGAAAAGGCGCTCAGAGATCGCCTCTTTATTCACCTCCAGACTCTCTCTCCTTCCTATTTCTCCCATACCAAAGTAGGCGACCTGATGGCCCACGCCACCAATGACATCGAGGCGGTCCGGATGGCGATGTCGATGGGCGTCGTATTCTTAGTGGATACGATTATTTTGGGGGTGCTGACGATCTTTTTCATGATTTATATCAGCTCCAAATTAACCCTTTTTGCCGTACTTCCCATGCCATTGATCACGCTGATCACTCTCTTCTTCAGCCAGGCGATCCACCACCGTTTTGAGATTGTTCAGAAGGCCTTCGCCTCTCTCACTGAAAGGGTGAGGGAGGCGGTTGCAGGTATCCGAGTGATCAAAGCCTATGTCCTCGAGGAGAGGGAAGGGCAGAAGCTCTCTCAGCTGAGCCGGGATTATACTCGGAAAAATTTGAATGTGGTCAAAGTGTGGGGAATGTTTTTCCCCATCATCCTTTTTTTCTCCAATCTCTCCATGGCCATCGTCCTCTACATGGGCGGAAAGTTGACGATCCTTCAGTCGATCTCCACGGGTGATTTCGTGGCCTTCATGAGCTACCTGGGACTGCTCGCGTGGCCGATGATGGCCTTGGGCTGGGGGGTCAATATGGTCCAACGAGGCGGCGCTTCCATGGAGCGCCTCAACCGAATTTTTGCAGAGGCCCCTGAAATCTTCGACGCTTCACGGGTTATTCCGTCAAGACCGTTGAATGGTGGAATCGAAGTCAGAGGTCTCACCTTTTCTCCGGGAAACGAGGCGAATCCTCTGCTCCGAGACATTCATCTCACGATCAAAAGGGGAGAGCGAATGGTCCTCGTGGGAAGGACTGGGTCCGGAAAGACGATTTTCTGCAATCTGGTGGCAAGAATTTTGGAACCTCCCAGGGGTTGTCTGTTCTTCGACGGGGCTGAAATTCATGAGATCCCTCTTCAGGTTCTGAGGAGATCCATCGGGTACGTGCCACAGGATACCTTTCTTTTTTCAGAAACGATCCGTGAGAACATCGCCTTTGGAAAGCTCGATGCCACAGACCAAGAAATCGAAGAGGCGGCACGGCTTGCACAAATTTATGACGAGATCATGGGATTTCCGGAGGGAATGAATACGATGGTTGGGGAGAAAGGGATTACCCTCTCCGGGGGACAGAGGCAGAGGATTGCGATTGCCCGGGCCATCCTTATGGATCCGCCCATCTTCATCCTGGATGATGCCCTCTCCTCGGTGGATATCCAAACGGAAGAACGAATTCTGGAGGGATTGGAGAATTTCATGAAAGAGAAGACAAGTTTCCTCGTCACCCATCGAATCGCTCCCCTCCGGAGGGCCGATCGGATTGTCGTCCTTGAAGAAGGAAGGGTGGCGGAAATGGGAGACCACAAAACCCTTCTCTCAAAAGGTGGAATTTATACGGACCTCTATTGGCAGAGACAATTGGAAGAGGAACTGGAGAAGGAGTGAATCTTAATGTCAAATGTCAAAGTTCCAGGTTCAAATAAAGTTCAAATTTCCAAGATCAAACGAAAGATATTTTGATATTTAGGCGTTTGAAATTGATTTGATCGGCAAGTGCCCCGCAAGGCCCGCCTTTTGGGCGGGGCCAAGGGGCATAATCAGAATGAAATTTCCTTTCCGGGAAGCCCCGCCCTGCGGGCGGGGGACTTCACATTTGCCTGCCCGCCGGTAGGCAGGGATTTTGGCATTTGGAATTTACGGTTTTACGTTATGTACACTGATTTTGGCTACATGGAAGAAGGCAAATTGGGAAAACCCTACGACCTGAAGCTAATGGCCAGGTTGGGGGGTTTTCTAAGGCCCTACTGGGGTCTGATGGTTCTCTCCCTCCTTTTCGTATTGGTCATGGCGGGTTTGGATCTCTTCATTCCTTATCTCACCAAAGAAGCGATCGATCGCTACATCGTTGTTGGAGCAAGAGAAGTCGTCTTGCGAGGAAATAGTTCTCCGGAGGAGCACCGCTTCTGGAGTCAATACGGGCAGAGGTCTATTCCGATGGGAGAACCGGGGAGATTTCTTCTTCCGCCGGACGTATTGCAATCGATGGACCGGAAGGAGATCGCACGGTTCGAGAAGCACGGTCTCGTCACGGAAAACCGGTATTACCTGTTTGTTCCCAAAAATCCGGCCGAGGAGGATATCTTAAAGAAATATCCGTCCGCTTTAAAGAGAGGCGGCTCCTACGGGTTCATCTCCTTTGATCGGATGAAAGAATTGAAAAGAGAGGACCTCCTGGTTCTGAGAGGGAAGGATATCGAGGGGGTTTTTCACATCGCACTCTTCGTGGTTCTCATTCTGGCCGTCAATTTTGGATTAAATTTCTTCCAGGTCTATGCCATGGAGCTGGCGGGTCAAAAAATGATGCATGATCTCCGGATGAAGGTTTTCTCCCACCTCCAGGGACTCGATGTCTCCTTTTTTGACAGGAATCCGGTGGGAAGACTGGTCACCCGGTTGACCAACGATATCCAGAACGTCCATGAGATGTTCACTTCCGTCGTCATCAACCTATTGAAGGATGTTCTTCTGGTGATCGGGATCATCCTCCTTCTTCTTCAGCTCAACCGTGAGCTGGCCCTGGTCTCCTTTTCTGTCATTCCCTTGATCTTTGTCACGACCCTCTTCTTCAGCCGTCAAGCCAGGGATGCGTTTCGGGAGATCCGTTCGAAGATCGCCCAGATGAATTCTTTTTTCCACGAAAATTTCTCGGGTATCAAAGTGGTTCAACTCTTTCAAAGAGAAAGGGAGAACACGCGGCGATTCGAAAAAATCAACGAGGCGTATTATCTGGCGAACATGAAGCAGATCTCCATTTATGCCTTCTTTGTCCCCCTCGTTGAAATCCTGAGCTCGGCAGCCATCGGCCTTCTCCTCTGGTACGGAGGAGGAAAGGTGATTCAGGATGCGATCACCCTTGGCGTCCTGGTCGCCTTTCTTTCCTATATTCGGATGTTCTTCCAGCCCATCCGAGACCTCTCGGAGAAATATAATGTCCTTCAATCGGCGATGGCCTCTCTGGAAAGAATCTTTTCATTGCTTGACGAGAATCGAAAGATCCACAAACCCCTTTCTCCTGCAAAAGAGGGAGTGAGGGGCAACATCGAATTTCATCACGTCTCCTTCTCCTATAATGGGGAAGACAAAGTCCTGAAGGATGTTTCTTTCTCTGTTCGCGAGGGGGAGACCGTGGCCGTTGTGGGCGCCACCGGAGCTGGGAAAACCTCTCTGTTACACCTGCTCGAACGATTTTATGAAGCACAGGAGGGAACGATTCTGATCGACGGGATCGATATCCGCGAGAGGGATGTGTCTGAACTCCGGTCAAAAATCGGGCTGGTGATGCAAGATACTTTTCTCTTTTCCGGAGATATTGAGGAGAATATTCGTTTGGGCAACCCCGAGATCGATGGAGGAAAGGTGAGAGATGTCGCGCAAGTGGTCAACGCAGAAAAGTTTATTCATCGGTTGCCCCATGGATATCGTACCAAGGTGGGGGAGGGCGGGGAGACGCTCTCTGCCGGGGAAAGGCAGTTATTAGCGTTTGCAAGAGCGTTATCCATCGATCCAAGGATCCTGGTCCTCGACGAGGCGACTTCCCATGTCGATCCTGAAACAGAAAGGCTCATCCAGGAAGGACTGGCGCGGCTGCTTAAGGGAAGGACATCCGTTGTCATCGCTCACCGGCTTTCCACTATCCGACACGCGGATCGAATCGTTGTCCTCCATAAAGGGAGGGTTCGAGAAATCGGAACCCACGGAGAATTGATGGCCCAAAAAGGCATCTATTTCAGGCTATATCAGACGCAGTTCGGCTCGCCGTAAATTCAGTTCGGAGTTCAGAGTTGGGAGTTCGGAGTATTTTTATTGACGTCTCCGATCTCCGAACTAATACAAACGCGTTTAATCATTTTACATGTAGCGCAAGGCTTTAGCCTTGCTTAAAGCAACCCTAAAGGGTTGCCCTACAAAATACTTAATGCCTTTGTATTAATTACTCCGAACTCAACGATCTCAATAACTGATTGAGATTGTTGGGATGTTGACAAAATGGAATGGCTATCCTATATAGGAAGAAGGTTTCATGGAAGAGAATGACGAACAATCCCAGGGAATTGACCCGGAAGCGGAGAAGAAACGGGAAATCGACCTCAATGTCCTCTTTCCCGAAAAGGGCTATGATTTAAATCGTCTCTTCCCGGATGAAGAGACCAAGAAGCTCCTCTATGAGCTGAGACGAAACAAACGGGATATTGACCGCTTTATAAGAAGTCTTCATGTTGAGGAGGAATGAATGAATTGCCCCCAATGCGGTGTGACATTGCCTTTTATTCTTTGCCCGGAGTGCGGAGGGGAAATCCCGGAAAAAAGCCGTCATTGCTGTTGGTGCGGGAATCCGATTCCGGCGGAAATGGAGGAGACTGAATTGGCTGAACGAAAATTATGCAGTGACGGAAATTGTATCGGCACCATCAATGAGAAGGGGGTTTGCAATATTTGCGGGAAACCCTACAGTGAAAGCGGAGTGGCGGCTGAGTAGGGTCCGGCTTTTTTCTGAAGATAGAATTGGATTTGGCATACTTCTTGTACCGAGAACCCCTTATAGAACTGTTAAAGTAGGCCACATTGACACTTGGAACATCAATGATTAACTTAATATGTAAAGTCTAATGGATTCATTTTGCAGGAGGAAGCGATGATATTTTTGCCAAGAGGGGGTGCCGACAAAGAGGAAAAGGGAAAGGACGATAAAGTCGTCATCCCTGACGAGCTGCCTGTGCTTCCTTTAAGGGGAACAGTGCTTTACCCCGATTTGATACTGCCCATCATGGTCGGCAGAAAAAAGTCAGTCAAGTTGATCGACGATGCGATGGATTCCGATCGTATCATCGGGGTCATTACTCAAAAGAGATCTGAAATTGAGGATCCCAAGGAAACCGACCTTTATTCGGTGGGCGTCGCGGCATTGATTTTAAGAATGATCCGGGAGCTGGACGGGAGCCAACGCGTCATCGTCCAGGGTGTTTCCAGGATGAAGATAAAGGAATACTTTCAGCGTGAGCCCTATTTCAAAGCAAAGGTTGAGGTAATCGATGAAGGGATGGTACAGGGAGTGGAAATCGACGCCCTGATGATGAATTTGAAGAACCTCTTTCAAAGGGCCGTGGAGCTGGCTCCTTACCTGACCAGCGAGCTGGGCACCATGGTTTCCAACATCAAGTCGCCCGCCATCCTCGCCGACTTGATCGCCTCGAACCTCAATATTTCCACGACCGAGAAGCAGGGAATTCTTGAGACCTTCGATATTCGAGAGCGCTTGACCAAGGTCCATCTTTTCCTGAACAAAGAGGTCCAGGTGCTTGAATTGGGCAACAAGATCCAATCCCAGGTCAAAGAGGATATGGATCGAACCCAGCGGGAGTATTATCTCCGCGAGCAATTAAAGGCCATCAAGAAAGAGCTGGGGGAGCTGGACGAGCATTCCACAGAGATCAAGGAGCTGAAAGAGAAGATCAAGAAGGCCAAGATGCCGCCTGAGGCCTTGGCAGCCGCAGAGAAAGAGTTGGACCGCCTGGCCAAAATCCCACCTGCCTCGGCAGAGTATACTGTCGCCCGAACCTATTTGGACTGGCTGGCTGAACTCCCATGGTCTGAGACCACAGAGGATAATCTGGACATCGACAATGCTCAAAAAATCTTAGATGAAGACCATTACGATTTGGAAAAGGTGAAGAAACGGATTTTGGAATACCTGGCAGTCAGAAAATTGAAGGCGGATATGAAGGGACCGATTCTTTGTTTCGTCGGTCCTCCAGGGGTTGGAAAGACCTCACTTGGAAAGTCCATTGCCCGGACCATGGGCCGTAAGTTCATACGGATCTCTTTGGGTGGAGTCCGAGATGAAGCTGAGATTCGAGGACACCGCCGGACTTATGTGGGCGCTCTCCCCGGTCGCATCATTCAAGGGGTCAAAAAAGCAGGATCGAACAATCCGGTCTTCATGCTGGACGAAGTGGATAAGATTGGGATGGATTTTCGTGGGGACCCTTCGTCCGCACTGCTCGAGGTATTGGATCCGGAGCAGAACTTTTCCTTCTCCGATCACTATATCGATGTTAATTTCGATCTCTCGAAGGTGATGTTCA
>DBZJ01000008.1:508-920 GCA_002311635.1 Syntrophaceae bacterium UBA1163 | reverse complement strand
TGTTCATCACCACCGCCAATGTGCTCGATACCATTCCTCCCGCTCTACGGGATCGAATGGAAACTCTCGAATTACCGGGCTACAGCGAAGACCAGAAGATGATGATCGCCAAAGAATTCTTGATTCCGAAACAGATCAGCGAGCACGGGTTGAGCTCGGAATTCATCGAATTTCAGGATGCGGCCCTTCAGATCGTTATCACTTCTTACACCCGAGAGGCAGGGGTCAGAAATTTGGAGAGAGAGATAGCGACCATCTGTCGAGGGGTAGCCAAAGATGTCGCACGAGAGATAAAAGAGAAGGTGGTCATTGTTCCGGACAACCTGCATAGATTTTTAGGGCCGGTCAAATTCTTCCTCGAAGTGGCAGAGCGGACCTCTAACCCAGGTGTGGCGACGGGTCTGGCCTGGAC
>DBZJ01000008.1:214-441 GCA_002311635.1 Syntrophaceae bacterium UBA1163 | reverse complement strand
GTGGCGACGGGTCTGGCCTGGACGCCTACCGGAGGGGACATCATCTTTGTGGAAGCGACGAAAATGAGGGGAGAGAAGGGGTTGACCTTGACCGGGCAATTGGGAGATGTGATGAAGGAGTCCGCCCAGGCCGCATTAACCTATGTCCGATCCAAATCGAAAGAACTCGGTATCGAGGAGGACTTCTTTGAAAAGAATGATATTCATATTCACGTGCCGGCGGGCGC
>DBZJ01000008.1:0-134 GCA_002311635.1 Syntrophaceae bacterium UBA1163 | reverse complement strand
GACGGGCCTTCGGCCGGGATCACGATGTTCGTGGCACTCACCTCCCTTTTGACCAACAGGCCTGTTCGAAATGATGTCGCCATGACCGGAGAGATCACTTTGAGGGGCTTGGTCCTTCCTGTGGGGGGGATTAA
>DBZJ01000166.1 GCA_002311635.1 Syntrophaceae bacterium UBA1163 | reverse complement strand
CTCTCGAGAGATATATAACGTTGATGTATGTCGATGCCTCGGCCTTGGTGAGGAAGTTCAGGTTCTTGCTGAAGGTCGCTAAAGCCTTGTCCTTTATCTCTTTGGTCTGGAGGCCTTTGGATTTGCCAACGGCGAAGATCATCGCGAGCTGCTTGTTTGTAAGGCGGCCTCCATCGCCGTCAGACTTTCCTGATGAAGTCTGGCCTCCTGTCTGATTCTTCGATTCGTTACCGGTGTTTCCATCAGCTTGATCTTTTGGGTCACTGCCTCCTGTGCCGTTTGATCGGAGCTCTGAGTAGAGATAAAGACCAACTCCGAGGAGAGAGGCTGCTTTCTTCAGCGCATCAGTGGATGCGGCTTTCAAATCGTCTCCGAGACTAATGATGGCCTTGGTATCCTTATTCATGGCCATTTCCTTGGAGCCAAAGGCCATTTTTGTCACGTTTTCTGCGATAAGTTTGCCTAAGACGATGACTTCGTTGGTCTCCTTGAGGATTCGGTATCTGACGATCTCAAATGACCAATTGCCCTCGAAGGCATCGTTTAGTCTCGAAGTGACCACATGTCCCTCAACGTAGTCCAGGATGTGGCCAAAGTTGCCCTGGCGCTGTTTGATCTGGCTTGGTTCAAATGGTTTTTCTAAAAGTGCTCGATTCATATTTGCGTCCTCCTTGTATTCTTTCCTTTATTAAGATGGTTAAGCAGCCTTCTTTTCCTCCTGTTGGAAGGATTCAATAAGGCGAACTGGCATGATGATGTGTGTGGATTCCTTCTCTTCTATCCTCAGGGGTTGGTCGGGATCGTTCATCAGGAATGTCACCTGTTCGTGTTCCAGGACTTCCAAAACGTCCAGCACGTATTTGCCTGCGAAGCCGATGGCGTAAGGTAATTCTTCATTAGAGGCTGGTGTGTAATCGGCTTCGAGTTCCTCCCGAGCTTCGCCTGCGTCCGGGTTTGCTGACGTCAAGAGGACGTGCGCTCCGTTAAACTCAAAACGGATCTGGTTGGACTTATCACTCATGAGCGTGATTCTCTTTATGGCGTGGAGAAGCTTTTGCCTGTCCATGGTGGCCGTTCGCTCATGTATCTGCGGAATGACCTGTGCGTAGTCCGGGAATTCTCCGTCGATCAGCCTGCAATGGGTTATCAGGTCTTCTGAACAGATGAAGATGGTGCTGTCGGATCGAGAGAGCCTATAGCTCTGATTTCCGTTTCTTCTCAGTCTTAAGATGATGTTTACGAACTCCGCTGGGACAAGCGTATTCTTCAGTGGATTGGAGTCCCTGGTCAGGCTTAGCCGGTGGCCATCTGTTGCCACGATGTCTTTATCAAAGTAGATGGCGTTTAAGTTGTGTCGGGATTCTTCCTTAGAGGCTGCGTGTCTGACCTTGGCTATGGCTGAGAAGAGTTCCTGACCTATCGGGAAGCCATTATCCTCCGAGGGCGTTATCTCATTGGGGAATTCCTCTTCACTGAGACCTACCAACTTGAAGCTGACATTCTCGCACTCCGCCCTCACTTGGCCGTTCTCCTCTTTGGTGAGGATAATCTCGGCATCCGGTAGCTCCTTTACGATCGAGAGAAGCTTCATGACGTCACAGCAAGCTGTTCCAGATTCGACAATATTCGCCTCTTTAATACGGGTCTTGATACCCGTTGTGAGATTAGTGGTATAAAGATAGAGGTTCTCCCCTTCGGCGGTGATCTTCACGTCTTTCAATATGGGCAGAGCGGAATGTTTTGAAACGGCGTCTTTGACCAAATCGAGTCCTTCGAGCAATGGTTTCTTGTGGGTCAATACTTTCATTGGTTATGTCCTCCTTGTCGTTGGGATTTGCTAAAGTTCAGCGTAAGCTGGTTCAGGTGAATAGATGGAGTGACAGAGATATCGAGTCTTCGATCCAACAGTCTGATAGTGAAGTTGCCTGTGTGTATTTCTGATTTCTCCTCAAGTGTCATAAAGGTCGTGATGCCCTCCTCCAGTTCCTCTACCGTTTCGATTAGTCTCTTTCGGGAATAAAGCTGTCTGGCCTTTATACCGAGCTGTTTGGGTGTCATCTTGTGAACCGATTTCCATTGATCCTGGCTGCTAAAAGGTGTGCTCTCTAAGCCATCAGTAGGTTCATTGCCTCTTTTTCGAGATCGACCTTTTCATCCGGTCTTTCGATTCCGTTTGCCACAAGGCTTATGGCATTGGAGAGCCTCCAAAGGTTGTTTCCTTTGGGTAAGATCTCGACTTCTTGTGGAAGGTCGTAAGCAGTCTTAATTTGTTCGACAGTCTCCTTTCGTAATCCTCTTTTTCTCAGAGAGTCGTAGATGGACTTGGGGTCTCTGATCTCTTTACCGCTTGCCTCTTGAATCTTGTTCTCAAGGAGTTTGATGTGGGTCTCACTGGCGTCGACAACGTCAGTTACGGCGGAAGAGATTGTGTCCGTGTCCAGATTGATCGTCTTCTGGCTGATCGGGACTATTTCATCAGCCTCTCCCATCTGGAATCTTGAGCCGAGATGGATTTTTCGGAACAAGTCGTGGCCTATGGCTAAGTTGAGACAAACAATACGGAGCATGAGGAGGTCTATCTCAAGGCTCTGGTTTCCGTAGTCTCCTGTTACGAGGCTGGTACCAAAGACAACAAACTCACCTGGTACTGGCTCCCAGATTCTCGGTTGAATCATCGAAACCTGGTAGCGGTAGTCTGTGTTCATTCCTCTGTAAGGGACAAAGCCCTTCTCCATGTTCCGCTTTATGAACGCTTCCATGATTGGTGCAGCATCCATCCGTTTGTAGGCGGGTGATAGCCATCCCTTGATGGTCGTACCAACTCGACGGAGCAGGATCCCGCCGTCTTCCATCCGCTCGGTCAGTCGTTTTAGGTTTCTCGATAGGAGTTCGTTCTCGTCGAGGTCCATCAGCTTTTGGGCAAACTGGGCTGGGATGCCCGCTCGGTTTAGCATTTGGCCCTGGCTGTGCTCGGTCAGATCATAGGCTTCGTCTCGGATAACAGGCTGGATCTTGTGGTCCTGAACGAGGAAGTCGATGGCTGTCGGCCTTACGGCCATGTCCTCTCGGATGGTGAATTCGTGTTGGATCTCTTCGAGGGTTTTTTGGAGGCTTGCCTTTCCCTTTTCGACAATCTCCCTTAACTTCGCTTCTCTTGGGTCAGTGGTTTGAGTCGTTTCGAACTCAGTTGCTTGATTCATTGCGGTTTCCATAGTTTTTCCTCCTTGTTTTTGTGTTTCATTCGATGGGTACAATGGGATTAAGAAATCCTCCAGTAATCGGGCTTGCAGGACATGCCAGGGAAGCACCATGCGCAGACGGGTTTCATTTAGGCCCCATCACAAAATGTAACGAGGAGCCTGGAATATTAGCCCTCTCTATATAGGAGGGGGGGGACTGGTGAAGGAATGTTAGGATTTAAGCAATAGCAGAATTGTGTGAGCAACAGCCCAGAAAAATCTGAGTAAACCGTAACTGACATTTCCGCAAATAGATAACAATTTATGTCCCATTTTGGAAGCAATGAGTCTGCGGGGAATTACCAGGTGCAAAAGATACATCTTTAAATTTAATTGGTTACATCGAAAACAGTTTGGGTGGCAGGGATGTTGCAATAATTACCACTGGTTTACAAGCTTTACTGCATTTATGAGACGAACTATGCTTCTTATAGTGGTTGTAAGGAACTCAGTTTTTCAATATCGGGAGTAAACCATCAGCTCGATCATCGATTATAAGATTGTGAAGGAACGACAGAGGCCTGAAATTGCAAGAAAGCTTTGAAAAGAATTCTATCCTTGAGGAGTCTTCCCAGTTGACCTTGAGGAAAGAACTGGTAGAAAGGAGAAGATTAAATGAAAATAATAAGCTTGCTCTTGGCTTTAGGAATTGTACTGCTGGTTGGCTTCAAAACAGCATGTGCTCAATATGAAGGTTATACGGCACGGGGCAATTGCACCGCTACTAACCTGTTCTATTTGGATGATCTAACTCGGTTTGTGCATGAGGGTGATGAAGCAGCGATAAATGAAATGGTTAGAAAGGGAGAAGCGATTTGCTTCAAAGGTGGTGATAAGGTTCTTTTTAATAAGGAATCGGCCTTCGGAACATACGTGGTAAAATTTCACTTCCCGGGTTCAAGCATTATGTTGTGGTGCCAGTCGTTATGGCTTATATGTGATATACCCTCTATGGGATGTTTAGAATCGGTTGAAAAACCGAAAAGTGTTAAGAAGTCTGATCCAACTGGGGGAGGGTCGGTGCCCCCGAAGCATTTGAAATCTATTTCTTCTATAAAGGTGGGGGAGACCACAAGACAAGAACTTCTGAAAAAGTATAGCAAGCCTGATAAAGTTGACGAGTCATTTGGAGTTTACACATATTTTAATTTGGGTAATATACAAGATTTCAAGGGATATCTTTTTGTTACTTTTGAATTTGACGGTGATGTCCTTGAGGACATTAAAGCAGGAAATACGATATCTCCGGGTTCATGTCGATAGGTGTGGATCTCGGAAATAATCTTGGCCGTCTGTTCAAGAAGGTTGTTCTCTTTCATCCGAGCCCTCCTATCTTCCGTTCGGCGAAGCTCAGATGTCGGTCGTCTGAGACGATGATGTGGTCGACCACTTTGATGTTGAGAATCTCCCCACACTGGACCAATTTCTTTGTTATCTGGATGTCCTCCGGTGAGGGGTTGAGGCTCCCAGAGGGGTGGCTATGGACCAAGGCGATGCTGCTGGCGTTCGACAGTATGGCGGCCTTGAAGACCTCCCTCGGGTGCACTATGGCTCTGTCCAGGGAGCCTATGCTCACGATGTGAATGCTGTTGATTGTGTTGGCCGTGCTGAAGTTGACGGTGAGGAACACCTCCCTGTCTGTATCGGCCAGGAATCTTTTGACAATAGAAGCCAGCTCTCCGGGGCTTGTGATAGTCTTGGCACCGTAAATGGCATCCTTTTCTCTCACGAGTTTGACCCTGACGATGTTGATGCTGTTAAAGAGCTTCCGATGTGACATTATTTTGCCTTTACTTCCTTATCCGGTTAGCTTGATTTGCTTGACAGATTTGTGGATTTCCTTTTAGTACAATCGGTTGCCTAAATTAGATGGTTGACAGTTGTTTGATCTTTGCTTTTTGACCAAAAAAGAAGAGACCCTGAGGTTTTTCCCAGGATCTCTCCTTGTGAATTAGGCTTTTAGGCCAGGTTTAGCGGCTCCGTAAGATCGTCTCATCCGGTGGTGATTTCAGTTTAGACTTGTCCCTTACCCAGGTGTCCCAGACCCTACCGATTTCAGAGTCATAGATCTCGCCAAATTCATAGAGGGCTGGATGACCACAGACCACATCCTGTTTCCTCAGGTGATATTTCGCGTCCCACCTGGAGGTGTCGGGCTCTACCCTCATGAAGTGCACGTTCAAAGGAGACTCCGATGGGTAGGCGCACTTGATGTCCCCGTTTTGGTAGCCCGAGACGAATAATTCGCAGTTCCAGCACTGGTACGTAATCATCCCTGTGGCAGGACATCTGACACATGGCTGCGTTTGAGATTTCCTGATAATCTTCACTCTTCTGGTATGGTTCATTCGAGACTCTCCTTAATAGATTGATGTTTAGTCTTTCAGGCTATCTTCAAAGGCACAGATCTCTTTTATCTCTTTGATCAGGGATTCTGTCGTCTCCTGGTTAAATCCTGCCCTTTTGGTCAGCATGATCGCTTCGTTTTTCACATTTCTATGTTTTTTAGTGGAGGATCTCTTTAATCGGTCGTTTTTTCTCTTTGGCATGATTGCTCTCTTTTCCTCTTTTGAGAGTTCCTAAAGACTCCAGGTCAATTTTTAAGGTTACCGATTTGAAGCAGTCTTTCGTTCACATGATCAGGAATCGTGATCCCGACACGTTTGAGATTTTCTTTTTCCCTTGAAAGGTTCAAGTAACATTCAGATATCGGTTTGGCATTTTGACCCTCCCTGAAGCTGAGGATCTGAAGGTGTCTGCCTCTGAGGTTTTTGTTCAGTTCTTGAAACCGGCACTCGACGACTGTTCCGAGGTGTTCCTTTTTCAGTGTGGGGATCCCTTCGACCACCTCTGTCATTTCGATTCTCTTCTGTAAGGAAAGAGAAGAAACCCTCCCGATGGATCGGAGATCTCCGCATTCATCCAAGATCCCGAATTCTATAGACCCAATCAGCCCCTTCTTGTCCCATTCCTTTCCTCTTTCACAGCCAATAATGATGGCGTCTACGGTGTCGGACCTCTTTAGCTTGAGCCAGGATTGGGATCTTGCTCCCGGGAAGTAGGGAGCTTCCAGATCTTTAAGGACGATCCCTTCTCCCCCTGCTTTAATAACCTCTTTGAAATATTGTTCTTTGTCCTTAAAGATGAGGCCTTCAAACTCGATAAATTGGTTATGCTCTAAAGAGTTGATATAGCTTTTGAACTCATTAAGGTATTCAAGTCTATGTTTGAAGGAAAGAGGTCTCAGGTCTTCACCCTCTGCCTTTAGCGCATCGAATATGTGGTAGTGAATCTTATTTCCTGTTGTCTCCTGAAATTCCTTTGCCTTTCCAGGTGAACAGTGAAGCAGGGCGGAAGTAGCCTCCAGGGCATTGGCCATAGAATCGAGTTTGATGAAGCTATCGGGTAGATAAAGCTCTCCATCAAAGATCGATCCTTTCCATTGGCCTAAGTCCAGACTGCATAGGTGTGGGACGTTGTCTGTCAATTCATTCAGAAGATAAGTGTCAGAGCATCGGTTCCTTGAGGTGAAACAATTCCCTTCTGGCCGGATGTGAAGAATGCCCCTGATGCCGTTCTTTTTCTCACCACAGGCGAATCGGTCGCTCCTTAAAACCTCTTCTCTCTCCTTTTCTGGGAGCTCAGTAATGTCTCTGGCTAGCTGAGGGCGGACCTGTTCAAGGGGAGGAGTACCTCCCGGGTTTTGCTCAAGATGATAATTGGCCAGTTTACGTATGAGGTCTTCCTTTGAGATTTTCGTACCTTCGGGTATGGGAATCCCCTTCTCGTTGCATTCCTGGATTAGTTCAGAGAGTTTTTTCATTGCTTTCCTCCGATCTAAGAAATTCTTGGGTTCTGGTTGTCAACCACCCATCTGCCGTCTTTGTATAATAGAGTGACTTTGTCCTGTTGGGTCTCCACAACAACCTTGTCCTTTCGCCGATGTTTCCTTCCGTGGCCAAAAATCATTCTGGCGAAGCAGTGAACAATATAGAATGGCAAAAAGCAGGTCATTATGACTGCGAACACTCCGAGGCCGAAGGGGCCAAACAGGATAATACATGCTATTAGGCCTAACAACAGCGATACCATGGTTTGCTCCTCTTATTTGAGCCAGCAATAGAATTTGCAGGTCCTACGGATGAAGCCACAATTTGAGCCAGTTTGCTGGCATTTGCCTCTTCCAAACGAGAATAAAGTGACAGGCTCAGGCATTGATATGCTCTTCTTAGAAAGTCCGATCTCTTTCATAGGTGCCACCTCCCTGCACACAAGATGTAACGAAAGAGAAGCGTTTTGATCCCTCTCTATAATGAGAACCCTTGCCGTCATAACTTCGGCTCTTCGCCTGATATCCATTGCTTTACAAAGTGCAACAGGAGAAAAGAAGTTAGTAGCTACCCTAAATAGGTAAGGGGCAGAGTGGATGGGGATTACAGGTAGGAAGGGGCTAATTACCTAAAATTGTCCACCACTTCATAGTTGCTTTCTCAAGAATTGAGTGATAACAAGGCTTCTATGGGGCAGCTTTCTCCTTTAAAGCGAGAGCTTCCAAAAAAGTCCAAAAAGGTATATATTACACCCATAAATCAACAATCGAGCATACTCTGACCTCTACCGATTAATTTTGTTGTTAGTAGTTTTTAGGATGAGCTACACGGAAGAATTTGCCACTGTGGACTTATTAATAAGGTCGACTGCCGAAACATGCGGTGTAGATGCCTTCGTCCTTTCTTTGATCAAGGCCGAGCGTCAACTCAGAAAACTATTCACGCATCTTGTTTATCAGTTTCCATGCTTTGAGACTGGCGATATTTTTGCGCTTCGCGATACTTTGGCGAGAAATAGCAAAGTATATTTTGATGGCTTTTTGAAAGGATTTGATGCTATTTACCCAAAGACCGTGGAAGAACTAATTGGTGAATACTATCAGGGTCTAATAGGAAGAATAAAAGAAGCTATTGAGGATAGAAACAAAATCTTTCACGGGCAGCTCACCCGGAAATACTTATCGCGAGATGATCTGCTCTCCTACGTGAATGATATTCGTGAGTGGTGTGATAAACTAGCAAATAGCGCTTTATCCGAATTCGGTTATGATGGCTTCACGAGAAACTCATTTCAAAAATGGAGATACGAACGATTGTGGGAGCGGTTCCGAGTAAGGCTCAACTCAATGGCGGATTATGAGAGATTCATTGAGCAACATATGCAGAGACACTGATAAGCCGGTCGAGAATGGCCTCGGGGTTTCTATGCGGCCCTCCGGCCTCTCAGCGCTACTGCTTTACTGTTTGGGCCTCATGGATTGCCGCTAAAAATAAAGACATAGGTGTTGCAGCCTGATCTGAGGTGTAAAATTGGTTGAATTTAACCGGTTCAT
>DBZJ01000122.1 GCA_002311635.1 Syntrophaceae bacterium UBA1163 | reverse complement strand
ATCTACCTTCTGATCAAGGCGGCAAATGAATCGCCCTTCAAGCCTGCGGTCTGGGTGCTCGAAGGTCTCGACCTCCTCCAGAAGAAACGGAGAAAGGTCTCCGACCATGTTTGATCTCTACCGGACTCTCCATCGTTATGTCATTCGTGAGTTTCTCAAGATATTTGGCTTGAGTCTGAGCGGTTTGATCCTCATCTATGTGGTCGTGCTCTTTTTCCAAAAGATGAATCTTTTCAGCCAGTATCATGCGCCTTTCTACCTGATTTTCGTTTATTTCCTCTACAAGATCCCGGAGGTCATTTTTCAGTGGACCCTTCCCTATGCCATGCTCCTGGCGACCCTTCTCACGCTCAGCACCTTCTCTCGCAATAGTGAGATCACCGCGATGAAGGCAGGAGGTGCCAGCCTTTACCGAATTACGTTCCCGTTGTTTATCATTGCTCTCATCATCAGTTTCTTTTCCTTCCTGGGCAATGAATACCTGGTCCCCGTCACCTACCAAAAGACCCGATATCTACTCGATGTTCAGGTCCGAAAAGAACAGCCAGCAAGTTTTTTTAAGAATTTTAAGATATGGTATCGCAGCGATCACCGTATCTTGAACATCCGGCTTCTCGATTCCCACAAAAAGGTCTTGAACGGTTTCACCCTTTATCAGTTTGATGACAATTTTCAATGTACAAAGCGCGTGGACGCCCGAGAGGTTCAATGGGCAGAGGGTCGATGGTGGTCCTACGATGGAACCGTCCGCGATTTTGGCGAGAACGGGGCCACCCAGGTGACTCCTTTTGAGAAAATAGAGCTCAATTTGGGGGAGGACTGGGACTCTTTGCGAAGAATCGGGCGAAACTCGGAAGAGATGAGTTATGGAGAGCTGTGGACCTACATCCAAAAGATCCAAGCCTCGGGCTACGACGCAACCCGGTACCTGGTCGATCTCTATTCCAAGCTCTCGACCCCTTTGCTAAACCTGATCATGGTCCTCATTGGCATCCCATTCGCGTTGAAAACCAGCCGGTCCGGTGGGGTGGCTTTGAGTATTGGGAGCAGCGTGATGATTGGCTTTGCCTATGGTGTCATCTTTTACATTTTTGTATCCTTCGGAAAATCAGGCGTTCTCTCTCCGTTTCTCGCTTGTTGGATTCCTACGTTACTCTTCGGGCTAGCTGGAGGTCTCACCTTGATGAGCATCCGACAATAGTCAAGAAGCACCAAATTCCAAGCACCAAATCACAAAGAAGTACCGTCCGCATTGCAACAGACCTCTTCACCCCGTCCTTCTCCCCTCGGGAGAGAGGGGAAGGGTGAGGGGCGTTTTGGCCATTGGAATTTCGTATTTGAGATTTCCAGTTTGGAATTTGGGATTTCTGCTTCGGCTTAAGGATTGGTGAGTGAATTCAGAAAAGAATTGATGTCTTGAAACGTATTGGTCAAGAAAAGAATCCCAATGCCTATCAGGAAAAGACCGCTCACGATATTGATGATCCTCATGTATCTTCTTATTTTATCAAAGACAGAAAGGAAAGAATTGAAAGCCAGAGAGGAAAGAAAAAAAGGAATTCCCAGGCCTATCGAATAGTAAGTCAACAGCAGGATTCCCTTCGCAAGGCTTTTCGACGTGCTGGCATAGATGAGGATCGCGGAGAGAATGGGCCCGATACAAGGGGTCCACCCTGCTGCAAAAACCACCCCCACGAGAAAGGAACCTGCATAGCCCAGAGGCTTTTTCCTCATCTCAAATCTTTTTTCGATCTGCAGAAAAGGAATATTGACGATTCCTGTGAAGTGGATGCCCAGGAGGATGATGAGTACCCCTCCTCCCTTCATGATCCAGTATTGATATTGAGTCAATAATTGTCCGAGATACGTGGCCGAGGCACCCATCAGGATAAAGATGAAGGAAAATCCGATGATGAAGAAGAGGGAATGAAAAAGAGCAGCCCACCTTAGCTTCGACTTGGCTTCGGCATCCGTCAACTCTTTGAACGAAGCCCCCGTGATGTAGGTGACATAAGAGGGCACCAGGGGAAGGACGCAAGGCGAGACGAAGGAAAGGAGCCCCGCTGAAAAGGCGATCATCCCTGAAATCTCTTGTGGATGGCTCATGGCTATCTGGAAATCATTATACTTCATTCCCCGGCAAACACAAGCATTTTTATTATGCCGCTCCTGCTCCAACCCCGTTGACAACTCATTGAGCTGATGATAGCCTCTTATACACCGTACGTACGATTTTTGAATCTTGGCCGCCTACCGACCCTGCCCGGCCGGAGGCAGAGATTTTGCGTTTTCGGAAAGGAGCAGAATCATGGCAATTTTACAAATCAGTGTGGTACCCATTGGCACGAGGGAGACGAGCCTTAGTACTTATGTGGCGGATTGCATTCGTATTCTAAAAAAAGAAAAGATTCGTTATGAGCTTACATCAATGGGAACAAATATTGAGGGGGATCTTAAAGATCTATTCAGAATCGCCCTCAAAATGCACCAAACGCCCTTCAGAAAAGGAGCTTTACGGGTTCTAACAACTCTAAAGATCGATGATCGAAGAGACAAAAAGGGGACGCTAAAAGGGAAAAAGAGGGCTGTCGAGAATAAGTTAAGAAGAAAGAGTTATGAGTCATGAGTTTGGAGTTGAGAATTGCCGGGGAGTGAACGGGTTGACTTCTTTATTCTTTCCATTATACTGAAAATACATTTATATCGCAGGAGGTTTAATATGAAGATCAAATGGTACGGACATGCGGCATTTCTGATCACATCCGACAAGGGGACAAAATTCATTATCGATCCTTACGAACCCGGGGCCTTCGGCGGCCAACTTTCTTACGGAAAAATTAAAGACCAGGCAGATTTCGTCCTCATCACCCATGATCATGCCGATCATAATTATACCAAAGACCTTCCCGGAGATCCTCAGGTCCTCAAAGGAAGCGGTTCCAAAACCGTTAAAGGAATTTCGATTAAAGGCGTCCCAACCTATCACGACCCTTCCAAGGGCAGTGAACGAGGCCCCAACACGGTCTTCACCTTCAAAGTCGATAATATTCAGGCCTGTCACCTCGGAGACCTGGGCCACATCCTGAGCGATAAGGAATTGGCTGAGATCGGTGTGGTGGATGTTCTACTGATCCCCGTAGGCGGGTTTTTCACGATCGACCCAATGGAAGCGACACGTGTCGCCGAACAGATAAAGCCTAAAGTCGTCATCCCCATGCACTTCAAGACGGAGAAATGCGGATTTCCTATTGCCCCGGTGGAAGATTTTCTAAAAGGGAAGACGAACGCAAGGCGCCCCAAGGATGATGAAGTGAGTTTTAACAAAACAACCCTTCCCCAGCAGACGGAGATCGTGATCTTGGATCACGCCTTGTGAGGCGTATGGAAAAATATCACCTCAATCCATTGTTCTCCCAGGAACAGATCGCTTCCCTCGTTCAGGGTTTGGCAGATCGCATCTCAGAGGATTATCTCGGAAGAGACCTGGTGTTGGTCTGTATCCTGAAAGGGGCCTTCATGTTTCTCTCCGACCTCGTTCGTCGTCTCACGATTCCCGCGAAAATCGATTTCGTAAGATTGGCCAGTTATGGATCCGGAATGAAGAGTTCCGGCAATATTGAGATCACAAAAGATATTGAGCTCCCCGTAGAAGGCAAGGATGTCCTCATCATCGAAGACATTATTGACAGCGGTCACACCCTTGAGTTTTTGAAAGACCGGCTCATCCTCTCCAACCCTCGCTCGGTAAAGATATGTGCCCTTTTAGACAAGAAGGGGCGTCGAGAAGTTGGAATGGACGCAGATTATCTCGGGACCGAGGTGGATGACGTCTTCATCGTAGGTTACGGGATTGATTTCAATGAGAACTATCGCCACTTACCCGAAATTTATTATGTCACCACCATCAATGATCCGTAGGTTTGAGGGATGGACGTTCATCCTCATGTGCCTTCTTTTCCTCTTCCTTCAAAGTTCTGGTATCGCCCAGCCCCAGCCTGACGATTCGGCTCTCTTCAGGGACGGGGAGATTCTTCTCTCCAAAGGGGAAACGGAGAAGGCCCTGTGGCGTTTTAAGAGCGTGGTGACCGATTTCCCGAAAAGCCCTCTCTTCAACGAGGCCAAATTCAGGATGGGGATCTGTTATACCCGGCTCGGAAGACCTCGAGATGCCATTCGTATTCTAAGCGAGCTTTTTACTACTTTCCTTTCCCCATCCAGAATGGTACAGATTTTCAGCCTAATGGGAGACAACTACGTCGAGTTAAAGGATCGGCTCAACGCTCTCCAATGGTATGGGAAGGGTCTTCTCATTCCTGGTCAACCTAATGCGGAGTTAAGGAATAAGGTGAAATCCACTATGGATGCCTCGAATACTGAAGAGGAACTGAAGTCCATTGAATCTATTTACCGCGGGGCCTATGCGGGAGGGTATGCCAAATTAAAATTGGCCCAGATGGCAAGACGACAAGGAAACGATCTTCTCGCAAGAAGATATTTAATGGAATTAGAAAAAGAATATCGAGACACGGACTATATGCCCGTGGCCAAAGAGCTTTTGGACACGATCTCTCTTTCCATTAAATCCAAATACACGGTAGGGGTCATCCTCCCTTTAAGCGGGATCCATAGCCCCTTTGGCGAAAGGGTCCTGCAGGGAATCCACTCGGCTATAAAGGAAGCGGATTACCCCTTAATCTCACTGGCCATCCGTGATTCTAAAGGGAGTCCTGAGGAGGCAGAGAAGGCAGTCGAAGAGCTGGTGAACAAAGAGAAAGTGATCGCCATCATTGGACCCCTTCTCAGTGCCGATATTGACCGGGCTGCAAGAAAAGCCCAACAGCTAAAAGTCCCTCTTCTCACTTTTTCCCAAAAGGAGCCCGCATCGAATAAGGACGATTTTGTTTTCCGAAATTCCCTCAGCCCTTTAGAACAGATCCGGACTCTTGCCAACTTCGCCATGAAAGAATTGAAACTTGGGACCTTCGCTGTCTTTTATCCTAACTCTCCGTATGGACTCTATTTCAAAAACCTCTTCAGTCAGGAGATCACCCAAAACGGCGGAAAGGTTTTAGGATCCGTTGTCTATCAAGAAGGTCAAACAGATTTCAGTCAGGAGATCAAAGGGTTCTTTAAGACCAAACCGGTCCAAAAACACGACCCGAGGGGAAAGCAAGAGGATGAGTTCAAGTCCCTTCTCTCGGTAGATGGAGTCTTTATTCCTGATAGTTCTGATCGCGTCGGCATGATTCTTTCTCAGATGGCTTATTATGATGTCAGAGGGACTTTTCTGGGGACCAATTCATGGAACGGTCCTGACCTGATCTCAATCGGAGGGAAAGGATCGGAAGGAGCGGTCTTTGTCGATACCTTTTTTAACAAGGCCCCCTCCCCTTTGGTCGCTCGTTTTGTGGAAGACTTTCGAAAAACCTTCCAGCGGGACCCCGAGACCCTGGAAGCTTTGAGCTATGATGGAGCTAAATTCATAAAAGAAATTCTTCAAACCAAATCGGTCTCTTCTCCTTTGCAACTGCAAGAGGGGCTCCGGCGGGTCAAAAATTTCCAGGGGGTTTCTGGTCTTAAGGGCTTTGGAGAGGACGGAAGGGCGATTCGAACCCTTTGCATCTTGAAGGTCGATAAAGGTGAAATCCGACAGATTTGGCCATGACCCCCCTCTCCCGCTCCATTCCTGGAACGTCAGTGTAGAGGAAGCGATTCAGATTCAGGAGGCTTTAAAAGAGCGGATCACCCTGAGAAAGACCTTTTCAGGGGTGAAAACCATTGGAGGGGGAGATGTTGCCTATTCCGAAGATGGGAAACATTGCTTTGGTGCGATTGCCGTCCTTTCATTCCCAGATATGGAAGTCCTCGATAGGGCGACGGCTGTTGGAAAGATCCCTTTCCCCTATATCCCCGGCCTTCTGAGTTTCCGGGAAGGCCCGATTCTGATCAAAACCTTTCAAAGATTAAAGCTGAAACCCGATGTCATGATTTACGATGGTCAAGGCATTGCCCATCCGAGAGGAACGGGGCTTGCCTCACATATGGGTTTATGGCTCGACATTCCATCGATTGGTTGCGCCAAGACTCCCCTGTTAGATGAATTTATCTCTCCACTACCCTTAAAAGGAAGTTTTGAGTGGATTCGTTGGGAAGGGAAAAAAGTAGGCGCAGTTCTTAGAACCAAGGAGAGGGTAAAACCTCTTTTTATCTCCCCGGGCCACCGCATCGATCTACCGACGAGCATTCAGCTCATCCTTGAAAGCTGCAAAGGATATCGTTTTTCAGAACCCCTGAGAAAAGCCCATCAGCTCTCACGCAGTATGCTGTAGCGCGTCTATCGCAGGTTCGAGGTTGGACTTACTTATTGTCATCTTTAGTCTTTCGACTACTTATAACGCTTCAAATATCTTTCCAGCCTGTTCATCCCCTCTTTGATATTCTCCAGAGAATTGGCATAACTAAATCGTATATACCCTTCCGCATTCGTTCCAAAATCAATGCCGGGCGCCACGCCGACCTTTGCCTCTTTTAGAATGTCGAAGGCAAATCGATAAGAATCGCTAGAAAATCGTTTTGCATTGGCCAGGACATAAAAAGCCCCTGTGGGCTCCACCGTAATTCCAAATCCCAGTTCCCTGAGTTTCGGAATCAAGAATCGCCGTCGCTGGTCATAGGTTTTTCTCATTTTTTGAACATCTCTTCCGGCCTCCTTCAAACCGGCCAAGGCGCCCCATTGGGCGAAGGAACTCGCCGCGATGAAAAGATTTTGCTGGATTTTTTGCATGGGCCGTACAAACTCTTTGGGTGCGATGAGATACCCCAGTCTCCATCCGGTCATCGCATAAGGCAACCTCTAAAAATGTG
>DBZJ01000018.1 GCA_002311635.1 Syntrophaceae bacterium UBA1163 | reverse complement strand
TTGGTTGGCTGGCCGGACTGGTCCTGGGCATTGTTGTGTCCCCGCTTCGCTCATTCACTGAAAAACGCTAGACTCCTCCCCTTTCGAGTCGGCCGGCGTTAAGTCAGGCCTTTACAACACTCACGATCCTCAATGTGCAATGGCGATTCTGCGTCAACTATCTGGTGTCGATTGTGCGGATCGAAGACACCTGTACAATCACGAACATGGCCCGAATTGTGAATCCGGTGAATTAGAATACATCCATTTGAACATGAGGCGCAGTCTCACCCAGGAGGATGATACGGACGACGGACGTTCGCGAAGTGTGGTTAGGTTCGAGCCTCCGTACGAGATCGGTTGCGCCACAGTCAGTTTTCTTTGATCTAAATCCTTATGCGCTTCAGGTACTTTCGGATATTCGCCCCGGCTGCGATGTTTTTCCTGCTGCTAGTGGGGACAGGCAATGGGCAAAATACGACGCTGATCAGCCTTGATGAGGCCATCGATCTGGCGCTGAAACATCCAGAGCCGCGGAGCGCCGAAAGAGAAGCCTTTCTCCCTCCGGTGAGTTAGAAGCCTAAGCTTTTTTGCCCCCTTTCTTGTTGCTTGCCTGGAATCAAAGTATTCACCTGAGGCCTTTTCGTGGATTATCCCAAGCTCAGAGATATCAATGCCTTTCCTGTCCAGAACTCCGGACAAACTCTTCTATGCCTTCAGGATCCGCAGAACATCTGTGAAAAGGCGCTTTTTGTGCCGCCCGCTCTCTATTTCATCGTCTCCCTCTTCGACGGCCAACATTCGACCCTCGATATTCAGGCGGAGTATATGAGGAGGTTTGGAGAGCTCCTGTACGCAGACAAGTTACAGGAGGTCATTAACCAATTGGATGAAAACCTCTTTCTTGATGGGGAGCGGTTTCAAGAGGCTTTGAGACAGAAAGAAGAAGGGTTTAAGAACGCTTCGTTTCGGGAAGCCGTCTTTGCCGGAAAGAGTTATGAAGGAGACCCCGATGGATTGAGGACTCAGCTTGAAGGCTATTTTGAGAGGGCGAATGGTCCGGGGTCTCTCGAACAGAAAAAGAGTACGAAAGGTCTGAAAGGAGTGGTTGTGCCCCACATCGATTTTCAACGGGGAGGCTTCTGTTATGCCTTCGGTCACCGAGAGATATGGGAGAGGAATTCTTCCCCTTGTTTTGTCATCTTCGGAACCGCCCACACTCCCATGAAAAATCCCTTCTGCCTCACCCGGAAAGATTTTATTACACCTCTTGGCACGTTGAATGTGGATAAGGAACTGGTAGATGCGATCCAATCCCGTTGCCCCGATGACCTCTTTGAGGATGAGGGAGTCCACCGAAGCGAGCATTCCATCGAGTTTCAGTGTGTCTTTCTCCGATACCTATACCCGGAACCCAATCCTCTGAAGATTCTTCCCATCCTGAGCGGATCATTTCATGAGGCGATTGAGAAGGGAATCTCACCGATGGAGCTCAAACCCATCCGGCAGTTCATCGATGCGTTGAAGGAAGCTGTTTCATCCCTTGGGAGAGAGGTTTGTTATATTGCCAGTGCAGATCTTGCACATATGGGCGTTCAATTTGGGGATCGAGATGGAGTGAGTGAATACGGTCTCAGGGTCATTGCCCAAGAAGACCAGGAGATGTTGGAATATGCGGAGAAGATGGATGGAGAAGGGTTCTTCTCATCGATTTCGAGGGAGAGAGACCGAAGGAAGATCTGTGGTTTGCCCCCCATCTATTCAATGCTCAAGACCCTCGAAGCCAAAGAGGGCAAGCTTCTCAAATATGGCCAGGCCTTTGCGCCGGAGACAGAATCGGTCGTCACCTTCGCCAGCCTCGCGTTTTATTGAACAATATAAAGGCAGTAAACGAGATGCTGAAACCAGTTCAGCATAACAAGAAGAAGATCGTCATCCCGGACCTGATAAGCCTGCCCCGTACCTGATACGGGGGAATCCAGTCTTTTAAGACCCTCATGATATTGTAAGGAGGAAATGTCTTGAGTCGCTCTAAGACCTGCTTGTCTTTCTTTAAATGGTCTTCTTTACCTTTGAATCGATAAGCTCTTGAAAGCGCATCGCCATTTCGGCTCCCCCGGCCTCGTCCTCGTGTTTAAAAAATACGAAAGCCCTTTCCCATTTCTGCGATAGGATCCTTTCCATCCATTGCGTCAGATCGGCGTCCGTGTAATCGGGCCGGCGCAGGCGTAGATACCCCCATGGCGCCGTAGGGATGATCTCGTTTGATGGATTCTCATCCGCATCGGCGGCGCAAAGGCTGGATCCGTTTTTGCGAAGGAGGTCGAGAATTTCATCGTCGAGCCAGGATGGGCTGCGGAACTCGAATGCGCAGGCCGTATTTCCGGGAATCAGAGCAAGGAAATCTTCCAGCACAGGCTTGTTCTTGCGGAAACTCTTGGGAAACTGAAAGAGGACCGGCCCCAGTTTCCTGTCCATAACCGACAGCGTTCGGAAGAGATACTCGGTCTCCTCGGACACATTTCGGAGCCGCTTCAAATGCGTTATGACCTGGGGCGCTTTGACCGCGAAAACAAAATCGGCGGGGACCTGCTCAGCCCACGACGTGAGCACGCTCTCTTTGGGCATGCGATAAAAGGTATTGTTGATCTCTACCGTGTTGAGTCGTCCCGAATAGAAGCGGAGCATCTCCTGAGGAGAGATCTTCTCAGGGTAGAATTTTCCCTTCCATTCCTTATACGCGTATCCGCTTGTACCGGCATAAATTTTCATCAGTTTAGAGTCCTCCATCACCGCTTCTCAGGTCCGTTTCGGGCATCGCCTCGTGGGCGGTTTTATCCTCGCGCAGCCGCAAGAAGACGGGCTGCCTCATCACACCATCTTCAGTCCAGCCGGACAAGGCAATTTCACATACCAGCTCCGGCTTAACCCATGTAACCGGTCCATTGGTCTCCGGCTTCGGGGTAAAGGGGCATTCTTTCTGAATCAGGGGTTCCAATTTTTCACGAATATCCTTCAAATCTTTCTCCGCGAACCCTCCTCCCACATGGCCGATATAAATCAAATCGTCCCCCTCATATACGCCCAGGACAAGGGCGCCGAAATATTTTCTGCCCCCTCCCGGTTCTGTGAATCCCGCGAGCACGGCCTCCTGTGTGAGCCGCATCTTCACCTTCAGCCACTGCCGGCTCCTTCTGCCCGCTTCATACACGCTTTGCGAATGTTTGGCGACGATCCCTTCGAGCCCCTTCTCTTTGGCGACGTTATAAAACAAGGCTCCTTCTTTCCATACGTGATCGCTGAATCGTATTCTCGGGGAAGACGGGAGAATTTTTTTCAGGAGTTCCTTCCTCCTGAGCAGGGGCACGTCCCTCAGATCATGTCCGCGGAAGTAGGGGAGATCGAAAACGTAGTAGAGCAGATGACCGCTCCCGGAGTCCTGGTAATGCTGAAGCGCCTGGAAATCAGGGCGTCCCTGGTCATCCACAAGCACAATTTCGCCGTCCAGGACAGCGTCAAATCCGAATTTCCGAAGCGAGTCGGCAATAGGAGAGAACTTTTTGTTGAATGAGATCCCCTTCCTGGAATAAAGCGAGACGCTCCCGTCCCGGATTTCGGCGATGGTCCGGTACCCATCCCATTTCACCTCGAAGATCCAGTCCGGATGATCAAAAGGCTCCTTGACCGGGGTCGCGAGCATCGGTTCTATGTCATGCGGCATCGGTTTGATCTGCGCATCCTTCAGGTCTTCGCTTTCCATCGCTTCGTGAAGGCGGATCTGGTTTAGTTTCTTTTGCCTGAACGAATTTCCCCGCGCCGGCCTCGAACATCTCCTCCAGGGTCTTGTGGGACACGACAGAGCGGCTCTCCAGGAGGATTTCCCCGTTGGTTGCATATCGATCTTTTTTCTTCAAGAGAAGCCACGATTTCCCATCCTTTCGCGTTTTTACCAGAGCGAATTCCCCGTGAAGCTTTTCCCCTTCGAGGACGAACTTCATATCCCCTTTTCTGAATCCGTCCAGAAGAAGTTTCTCGCTTTCGTTCTCATCCCGCGCGGAAGGGTGATGATAAAAGCCCCTATCCCAGAGAATCACGCTTCCTGCGCCGTAATTGCCCTCCGGAATAACGCCCTCGAAATCCTTGTAATCGAGCGGGTGGTCTTCAACCATGACGGCCAGTCTTTTCGAGGAAGGATTCAACGAGGGCCCCTTGGGCACCGCCCAGCTTTTCAGCATCCCTTCCAGCTCCAGCCTGAGATCATAATGAAGGGCGCGGGCCGCGTGCTTATGAACGACAAAAACGCGGCGGTCTGCCTGAGGTCCAAGGCCCGGTTTCGGTTCAGGCGTCTTCTCGAATTCTCGTTTGGCTGCGTATTCCTTTAAACCCATAAGCCTCTGACCTCTAATCCCTAATCCCTAATCCCTAAAGATGAGGAAGCTTCTGTTTTTTTACGAGCACCTCTTGAAAAAGGTCGCCTTTTTTCTCTACTCTGCTCACGGCCTCCGAAGTCATAACCTGGAGCTTTTCCGGGTCGCCAGAACCGGCCAGATTCTCCAGTTCCTTCCATTCAAGCGGAAACGAAACAAATGGTTTTTCCCGGGCGCGCAGGGAATAGACGCAGATCATCGTCTTCGACGCGTCGTTTTGAGACCAGTTGATAAAGACCTTCGCTTTCCGGTATTTTTTGTCCATTTTTGCGGTTACCAGGTCCGGATAATGTTTCTGCATGATTTCTGCCACGGCCTTTGAGAATGTCTTCGTGTCCTCGAAAGTCGTCTCTTTGCGGTTCAAGGGGACATAGACATGGAGCCCTTTCATGCCCGAGGTTTTGACATAGCTTGCAAGCCCCATTCGGGAGAGCAGGTCACGAAGTGTCAGCGCCACCCGGGCGCACTCCAGGATGTTGGCCTGATCGCCGGGATCCAAGTCAAAGACCATGGAATCGGGCGTCTCGGCTGAACGGGCCCTGGCCAGTGGCACATGGAGTTCAAGCGACGCAAGGTTCTCCGCCCACATCAGCGTTTCCAGATCGTTGACCAGGCAGACTCTCCTCCGCTCTCCGTCTTCCTGGGGGATCTCCGCCGTTTTCACCCAGGCAGGACGGTGAGAGGGGCAGCGTTTCTCGAAGAAGAAATCGTTTTCCACTCCTTCGGGATAGCGCTTCAAGGTCAAGGCCCGGTCTTTCAAATGGGGCAGGATGAACGGCGAAATCCGGCGGTAGTATTCGAGGATGTGGGCCTTCGTGAAACCATAGGAGGGGTAGAGGTCCTTTTCAAGGTTCGACAAAGGGAGTCTCCTCCCGGCCATCTCGACGAACGTTCGGCTCACCGGCTCTCCTTCACTTTCCGCATGCTCTCCTCCAGCGCGGCAACCAGGTCTGCCGGACCTTCTCCCTCTCCTTCCTCCACCGCAGGGGCCTCCACCGGAGCTTTTTCTTTGGCCTTCGTCTTCAGGAGATCCATGAGCTTTTTCCTGCGCTCGTCCGCGTATTTTCCCGGATTGAAATCTTCGATCATCTGCTCAATGTTTTTCTTTATCCGGTTTTCCTCCTCGGCGGCGTCCTTTCCTTTCTTCGGAGAAATGTCTTCATCCGGAAGCGTTTCGTCGCTGTAATGAAGCGTGACGAGGGCCAGCGCTCCGTCCCTGGGTGTGACCGCCACCAGATACTCACGTTCGGCCAGCACGAATTTCGCAAGTCCGGCCTTGTTTGTCCGGTGCATCACCTCGACCAGCAGTTGATACGCTTTTTCGCCCCCTTTCGAAGGAACGAGATAATAGGGGTGATCATAATAGATCGGGTCCACTTCCTTCATATCGATGAACTCTACGATCTCGATCGTGCGGCTCCGCTCGGGCGATACGGACTCCAGTTCTTCGTCCGTCATCAGGACGTATTGATCGGGCATGATTTCGTATCCCCTGATCATTTCATCCGGCGGCACCGCCGTTTCTCCCTTCGGACAAAACATTTTTCTCGTGAGAGGCGAGTAGTCCTTATTGTGGAGCAGACGGAAAGAGATGCGGCCGGGTTCGATGGCCTTGACCAGGCGGACCGGAATCGCCACCAGGCTGAAACTGATCGTCCCACTCCACATTCCCTGCACCGCCATGTTCAGCCCTCCTTCTGCTTTCTACTTTCCACTTGTTGCCTTCTACCTTGTACTTTGTACCTTCTACCGGTTACTCCTTACTTTCCACTTCCTACTCTCTGCTTTCTGCCTCCTGCATTCTGCCTTCTGCTTGTTGCCTTCTACCTTATACTTTGTTTGTACTTTCTACCTCGTATTTTGTATCTTGTACTTTGTACTTTCTATCTTGTACTTTGTACTTCTTTGTACCTTGCACTTTGTACTTCGTACTTTGTACTCTTTACTTTCTATTCTCTCACGCCGCTTTCTTCAGACTCGCTTCGAGGGCCTGAAGCAGCTGGTCTGATTCCGTGGGTTTCAGGCGTCTGGGGGCTGAGACCACAACTTTCTCTCCGCGGGCTTTCTTCTCGATCATCTCCTGCAGCTTCTTCTGATGTTCGTTTTCGAATTTCTGCGGCTCAAAAGGAGCGGTCAACTTTTCGATCAGAAGGCCCCCGATTTTCAATTCTTTTTCAGACAAGGAAACGTCTCGCAGTCCGAGAGACGTCGCCGGAACCACTTCGTCGGCATACCGCAGCGCATTCAGGCGAAGCATCTTGCCGCGCGCCTGCAAGGCCCCGAGATAGGACCGCTTTCTTATGGTCCACGTGCAGATGCCCTCCACACCCATCTCCTTCAAGGCCCGGACAAGCGCGTTATATCCTTTTCCGTGAATCTCCGGGTTATCCGGCTCCAGATAGTAGAGGCGATCAAGGAAGATGGGGTCGATTTGTTCGGTTTTGACGAATTCGTGGACCTCGATCATCCGGGTGCTTTCAGGAGCGGTCTGTTCGAGTTCCTCCGGGTCGACAATGACATACTTCCCTTCCTCCACTTCAAACCCTTTGCACTGTTCTTCCGCTGGCACCGGCTGTTTTTCATACGTACAGATCATCTGCTGGCGCAGTCTGACCTTGTCGCGCTTGTGAAGGAGGTGAAACTGAATCCGCTCCTCCCTGACCGCGTTATGAAGCTTTACGGCCACGTCCGTGTCCTTGAAATGGATATATCCTTTCCAGATCGTTGCTCCCGCCATTGCAAATCCTCGGTTCTTTAGGGTGCCTCTTTCTTGTAAGTTCCATTGCAGGCGAAAGGGGACAATTAAAATCCTCTGCTTAAAAGATAGTAACGGGTTATGCGGGCGTCAACCTTCGGACCGTGAGGTCCGTGAGCTTTATACAGCGGTTTGGATACCGATGTTTCCGGGTCTACAACAATCAGGCCAGGTCCGGATGAAGGGCCTCCTACGTCATCAACAAGATTGTAAGAAGACCTGCTTCTATACTATAATGGCAGTCAACGTCATGGCGGTTGGCAAAGGATGATGATGGCCACCGGCAAAAGCGAGTGAATGCATGAACATAATTCCGATCATTTTCGGCGCGCTGACATTTGTTTCGACACTGGCTGGCGGTTTGTTCGCCGTCCGGTATAGGAAGAGATTCGGGATGCTTGCGGCTTTTGCGGCCGGGGTTCTTATAGCCGTGTCCTTCTTTGATCTCCTCCCGGAGGCCTTCAGGCTGGCTACGAAAGCCGGGGTACCCCTTGAGAAGGTGATGTATGTCGCCGCTGTCGGGTTTATATTCCTCCTCATACTCGAACGCTATTTTTCTGTCCACAGGATCTGCCTTCCCGACGGGACGTGTACCAACGTGCATCACCATAGGGGAGGGTTTTTCGGGGCTACGGAGCTTTCCGCTCACAGCTTCATGGACGGATTGGCCATCGGAATAGGATTCCAGCTGGAATTCCATGTGGGTATCATCGTGGCATTTGCAGTCATCGCCCATGATTTTTCGGACGGCCTTAATACAGTAACCGTTATGCTGAATGCGGGAAACTCTTTGAGGTCTTCGATCAAGATGCTCCTGGTGGATGCCATTACTCCCGTGCTGGGTGTATTATTCACCCTGGTGATCAGGATCCCCGAGAACTATCTCATACTGTTCTTGCCTTTCTTTGCCGGGGGATTCCTGTATTTGGGGTCTTCAGATCTGCTTCCGCAAGCTCATGAAAAGGACGACCCGCTGGTTTCCATCGCCTTCACGCTTTTGGGATTCCTGCTGATATTCGTGATCACAGGATTGCTGGGAGTTTAGAATAGAAAAAACCGTTTACCTCGATTTTTGATAGAAACGGGGAGCGGTCAATACTGTTGAGAAGTTGTATGCAATCGTGCAGATCAACCCTGAGAGATGACAGGGCTATCACTTGACTAAGTCCTGGGAAGAAAACATATTACAATTAGGTTTGGTTGTGCGAGAAAGAATGGATTGTGGTGAAGTGGAAATGGGCGTTGGGGATTGTTTTTGCCTCGATTGTGCTGTTTGGTGTGGCCGTTTACGTGATCCTGTTAAGTTACAATTATAATAGCCTGAAGCCGGAAATTACACGCGCAGTCAAGGATGACACGGGGCGGGAGTTAACGTTGGGTGGCGACATCAGCCTCAAAATAGGATTCACACCAGCCCAGCGCTTGTTGTTAAGGATGTGAGCCTCCAGAACGCATCCTGGGGGTCGCAGCCCGAGCTGGCGAAGATTAAACGCTTCGAAATAAGTTTAGACGAGTTAACGAGACCTTTCAAACTGGGCGGCACGCTTGCCCATCCCTCGCTCGCTGTTGATTCGACCCAAACTGCAATTATCTTTGGCAAGGCGATTGGCGGAGTAATGCTCTTCGGGCCGGTCGGCATTGCCGCAGTACTGGTTGGAAGCAGTTCGGGTGACGAAAACTCATGCATGGCAGCCATTGAGGCCGCAAAAAAAGGGGTTAGGGTCAAAAAAGGCCTTGTGGGCAAGGTCACGGAGGGCGCCGGCAAGGAATTCAACAAGCTGTTCGGCAAGTGAAGCTCCCCGCGGGGCTTTCGGTCCACTTACCGGTAAATGTTTCGAAATTAGGTTCTTCGCGTAACCATATTCCCAAAACAGACCCGCCAGGGACGAAAAGTTCCCAGCGGGTCTGCTTAATGTAACTGTAAGGTAAACTGTCAGAAATTATACCAATTAATATTGGTTTTTGTCACCGGCCTTCTTGTAGCTTGCGGCCTACATCTTCGATGCCTTCGCCGACGCCTTTAATCCATTTATCGACTTCTTCGCCACTCGTCTTAGCGCCTTTCGCTACGCCTTTACCGGCCTTCTTGACGGCTTCGACGGACGCCCGCGCACCCTCTGTCAGCTGGGTGCCAGACCACTTGGCTGCGCCCTCTAATTCCTCACCGGCCTTCTTAAGCGCAGGGCTCGCATCCTTGCCCGATTTCTTTGCCTCGTCCGCGGTCTTATACCAGGCCTTGGCAAGCTCGTGGTCCACCCTGGCAAAGGTTATTTTCAGCTCGTCGCCCGACTTCACGGTGCCCTTCTTGACGCCTTGCCCGAGTTTGTCCAGATCGTCACCGGCTTTCTTCACTCCCTCTTTGGTGTCCTGGGAGACTTTGTCCGCCTCCTTCTTCACGTAAGCCGCTGCCTTGTGGATGTACTCGGCTGCCTTGTTTATGTCTCCCTTGACGAATGACTCGTGGGCTTTCGCCATGTTCTTGTCGGGCTTGTCCGTGATATCGCCAGGCGATGTCTTTGCGTAAACCGCCGGAATGGCGGCCATCAATACAGCGATGATGAGCAAGCTCAAAACTGAAAAAGATTTCTTATTCATAATGATTTCTCCTTTCTGATGAAGTGTGTGTGCCTCATATCATTTATAAATATACAATGTATCGCTTTCATGTCAAGTCCTTCTTTTATTGATTATTATTTCTTCATCATGCCCTTTGACGGCTTTTTCTCATTCGTCTTCATGGACATCGTCTTCTTCATTTTCTTAAACTGTTCGTCCGTCAAAATAGTCCGTATTTCTTTCACGGCTTTTAGCATTTCCAGATGATGGGCTGTTTTTATCTCTCCAATTTTTTTAGCTGCTAAGCCGGCCTTCTCTATGTCAAAATCTTTCACTTCCATGATTTCCATAAGTTCGATCTCTGCAATCTTCAGGTCAGCTTTGAATCGGGCCTGCTTTTTTTGCATTTCTCTATGCACAGGCTTCATTTTCATGATCTGGTCATCGGTAAGTCCCATCATATCTGCATGTTCGATGCACATGCCCGCCATATCGCCCATCTTGTCCATATTGCAATTGCAGGATTCCATCATCTGTCCATGTCCTTCCCCATGCTCCTTCATGGGCATATCCATCGTCTGTGAAAAAGCGGGCACAGCAAAGAAAACCGTCAACAACAATGAAAGTACTATTTTTTTCATAATTTCCTCCTATTTGTCTGAGATGTAAAAAACATTATTTACGTCATTAACCCCTTCGACATCCTTGGCGTATAGCGCCTGGATTTCACTTTCATCATGATCTACGCTCCGAGTTCTCAGCAGAGTGTTCTTCTTTGGCTGGCAAGTGCCCCGTCGCGCACTGGGCGGCCCTTCCGGGGCACTTGCCAGCCACCTCGGTATTCTCTTAATTTGTAACCCCTCCCTATCAACGGTGTTCGCTATCATGGTCGTGGTGTTCATCACCGTGACCACGGTCTCGATCATGACCGCGGTCCTCATCACGGCGGTCACCGTCGTGACGACGTGGACACCCAGCCAATCCTACTGCAACGATCAACATGACAATCAATAAAACTTTTTTCATATGTAATCCTCCTTTTTAAGCGTTTTTATTCCTGAAACAGAGAGCGCTTCTGGCTTTCTGTATCTCTATCTCATTTAATTTTCTCGCCTATTTGCAGTTACTCTTCCTTTCCAGATACCTCACCTTCTCCGGCAAGGGTCCAAATCGTCACCATTACCTTCGTCCCTGAATAAGTCGGACCACTAAGACGATGATGGCGATGACCAGCAGGATATGAATGACCCCACCCATCGTGTAGCCAGTGAGCAATCCCAGAAGCCACAGAATCAAGAGAATCACGCATATGGTCCAAAGCATGTTCGACTCCTTTCTGACGACGGATTTCGTCCATGCATTTTAATCTACTTTGAGAGGTAGAAATCATGCATCCCAAGCCAATATATGAATATCAAATCGCAACTTTGTCAAGGCATAGGAAACAGCGATTATATAGCAGATCGCAATTTCTGCAATATCGTAATTCCGAGTCTACAAAAAAAGCAGTTTCGCCTTGTCCCCCTTGATTATTCTTTCTACATCCTACTCCTCTTCATTCCAAAATAATCCTGAATGTCGGCGATTATGGTTTTCTTGTTCTAGCCGACAGATAGTATAGAGGGCAACTTGTGTACACTTTTTGCCCTCCTACTTTTTATGTTCTTCCTCCCCTCCTCCAGGTTTTCCTTGAGGCCGAGCGTGTTGGGGTTGCTGAGCCTGAGGTCTTTGCTCGTGTCTCTGTGGTTGCTGACCTCTCTCCTGAGGTTGTTGTTTTGGCCGCTGACCTTTCTCCTGAGGTTGTTGTCTTGCCTGCTGAACCTGAGGTTGTCTCTGCTGCCGATGTTGCTGCACCTCAGGCCGCTGTTGATATTGCTGTTGCCTTTGCTGCCTTAGTGCCTGTCTCTGTTGTTGTGGTCGAGGTTGATAGCCCTGGACGCCCCAAGTTCCTTGCCTTTCCCAATGTCGATCATTATGC
>DBZJ01000026.1 GCA_002311635.1 Syntrophaceae bacterium UBA1163 | reverse complement strand
ACGTTATATATCTCTCGAGAGCAAGGGTAGATTCCCAACAGTAAAATGGAAGAAATATAATACCAGTCTACCCCAAAAAGAAACCTCCTGTTAAGAGTTGAAGTGAGCGCTTCAAAAAAAACTTAGACAGGAGGTTTCCAATGGATGAGGTAAATCGTAACCGGCTGGAGGAATTTCGTCAACTAAGACAAGAGGTAAGGCATTCGGAGGAGTATTTGATCGTAGGGATAGACATTGCGAAGGATCAGCACCACGTTTTTTTTGGGACAGCGACGGGGAAAACGCTTTTAAGGCGACTGGTTTTTAGCAATGACCATGAAGGATTCAGAAAGCTCCTGGATCAGACGGAGGCCCTGCGGGTACAGCATGGGTTGAAGAAAGTGGTCTATGGGATGGAGCCAACGGCCAATTATCATAAACCTCTGGGAGAGTATTTGATCAACTTGGGAAGGACGGTGGTGTTGGTTTCGGGGGTGACGGTGGCGAAAAACCGGGAGTCGTTGGACGGGCGGTGGGACAAGCATGATGTGAAGGATTCGGCCAATGTAGCGGATTTGATCTCGCAAGGGAAATGTTTATATTACGAATATCCATCGGTGGAGTTAAGGGGACTGCGAGGGTTGCTCTCGTTGAAGAGACGGCTCAAGAAGCAAGAGCAGGGCTATCGGGTTCGGATTCGGAATCATCTGATTGCCCAGTATTTTCCGGAGATGGATCGGGAGTATGAGCGGCTGGGGGCGGAGGGTTTATCGATTGTGAGGTGGTGTTTGCCTGCCACTCAAATGACGGAATTAGACGTGGAGCCTTTTATCGAGCGGGTGACCTCCCGACGGATCACGATGGAGAAGAGGCGGCGATTAGAGGAGGTCTGGGAGAAAGCTGCGGAGTCGATTGGTTGTGAGACAGTGCCTGGAGTGGACCATGAGGCAAAGGTCATGGTGGAGGGGTTAAAGCAGATACGAGAGATGATCAAGGAGACGGAAGACAAAATCGAGGAGCTGTGCGAACAGTTTCCGGAGTACCACTACATTTTGACGATTCCTGGTTTTGGTCCTGATGTGTCGTCCAAGGTATTGGGAGCAGTAGGAGATCCGGATCGATTTCAGAATGGGAAACAGGTATTGAAGATGGGTGGGTTAGACCTCAGTGCGGATAGAAGTGGAAAGGATTCGGATAAGGCAATTCCTCAGATCTCGAAGAGGGGCAAGGCCGATCTTCGCTATGCCCTGTATCAGGCGGCCCTGATCGCCTCGACGAGGAATCGAGAGTTTATGCGATATTATACGGAGAGGCTTCGAGGCCGGGACAGAGAGAAAGGGATTCAGATGAAGATGAGGGTGAAGCTCTCGGCCAAGATGCTTTTGATCGCTTGGACGCTGATGAAGAAAAAGGAAGCTTTTGATCCGGCTTATCTAAATGTAGACTAAAGACTTTTCATTTTCGACGAGAAGAGCCCGAGCACCAACGTGGAGGCCATGATGGACCTCGTGGGGGACAATACAGGGCCTCTCGCTGAGCTTTGGAATCTGGATAAGGGATGATGGGTGGTCCCGCTTTGGCGGGACATACCGGATACTGGTAACGCTTAGATTCAGAGTTCGTCATTGGCGAGAGATTCGTCGAGTAACATGCGGATCGGTAACGGGATTCGAAGGGAGGAATGTTCCCACAATCAAACCAATTTTCTAAGTTACTGTTTTTCTAAAAGATAACATTTTTTCGTTTTCTCTCTTGACAGAAGCAATATAGGATGTCCTCCAGTCTATGTGAGGCGAGAAATCACCAGAGAGGAGAAATTCCATGTTGCAGCCAAAAACAAAACGCGAGGACTTTGATCGGTATCTCCATATCTCATATACGCAGCTAAATACCTACCTCAAGTGTCCTCAGAAGTATGAATTTCAATACGTAAGGGGCATCCCATGGGAGTTTGTTCCTGAGTACTTTCCCTTTGGCCGAGCCATCCACGAAGCTGCCAAGCTGTTCTACAAAACACTGAAAGAAACCGGTCAGAGGATCCCGCTGGCAGACCTGACCCAACATTTCAAGCAAACGTGGGACAAGGAGACCCAAGGGAATAACATCCGGTACAAGGAAAACCAGAACAGGGATACCACCAGGGAAAAGGGCACTCAACTGGTGAGGGTCTTCTACGAGAATGTCGCACCCCAGCGAATCATCGGAGTAGAAGTTCCCTTCTCCGTTGATCTGGTACTGGAGGAGACAGGGGAAGTTCTTCCATGCAAGCTAACCGGCATCTTCGATCTCATCGAGTCAGACGAAGAGGATACCCTCGTCATTGTAGAACTAAAGACCAGTTCAAAGAGATTCAGCGATGACCAGATAGATCTGGATCTCCAGGGAACACTCTACTCCTACGCCCTGAAACAGATTGGATTTCGAACAAACGGCGATGAGACTCTTGTCCGTTACGACCAACTCCTGAAGCATAAGAACCCTGACATGGAGACCTACTACGCCGTGAAGGGAAATATCGATTACACGTGGGCACACCATCTTGTGAGAAAAGTTCTCAGAGCAATAGACCATGAGGTGTTCCACCCAATCCCTGGTTGGCAATGCAAGGAATGCCCATTTGGAACAACGTGCCAGAAAAAGCAGTAAACTCCACCGACATCGATAGGCTAAGGAGCGAACTCAGACATGTCAATCATCTTCGAACTCTTCAAATCGTCCGGAAAGAGGGTCTGCCCACCAAACTACGTTCGCAAATCCAACTGCCCGCTGATCGTGCGGACAACGAGCGAAGATCTGCTGACTGCAAATGTCTTCGGAATCCTGAAGAACCTGGACCCAAAGATCTGGCTGACAAAATTTCTCGGAGAGGCGATCAAAGGAAGAGACTTCAGCCGTCACACCTTTGAGAACCTCTCCTTTGCCTTCTGGAAGCGATATCGACCCCCTGCAAACAGGAAGTTCAGAGAAGGGACATCGGAGGTCGATGTCACTATTTCTTATAAGGATGGGATCATCTTCATCGAGGCCAAGTATCTTGCGCCTGTGAACTTAAGGACAACAAGTGATCCACGAAGGGACCAAATCATCAGGTACCTTGATCTAGCCTCATATCATTACCTCAATCACCCAGATAGGGTCAAGGAGTTCTATTTTGTTCTCATTATCGATACCGAGAAACCCCCCTGGATACTGACTCGATATAAATCCCCACGTAATCTCGCTAAGGGGCTCACACCCCATGGGCTATTCCCAGTAAATGAAGATATCGGCAGCCTGCTCTCAAAGGGCATAGGTTGGCTTTCATGGAGCCAGGTTAAAAAGATTTTGGAGGTCAATAAATTACAATTCAGGACACCAGTGGAAAGAAGATTTGTCGAAGATCTTATCGTTTACTTAGATTATAAAATTAGGGAGGGAGAACGAATCAGAATCGAAAGAAAACAGCTAAGCTTCTGGTGAACCATACTCTACTCAAACTTTAAACAAGAATGGGAGTTTTGAGGCTGTGGCGTGGGCGAAGAGTACTTCCTAAAGTGTGATTCTGAAAATCGACCATCTATGCAATATTTCACTTGGCAATTGTTAAAAAATAATTCCCTTCTGTTTTATAAGCCTATCCCAAATTCAGGACCCGATATCAAAATCTGTCACACTTTGAACAAAATGTCCTTATTGGAATCTATCTTCCTTCTTTTAAGCCCTTATTGACAACCTCGCCAAAATAAAAAAGATCTCTTTTAAATTAACAAGTTATCAATAAGAATCCTTCCTACTTTTCTCTCTGGCATTTATCTTGCGTTCTATCAAAATGAAGCATGTCACGAAAAACCATATCAAACTAAAGCAAAGCGAGACAAATTATACCATGGTAAAAACCCAAGATGAGGTCTTAACCACGGACGAAGCGATTCAATACCTAAAGATTTCAAGGCCCACTTACTTTAAGTGCATTCGCCTTGGCAGGATAAACGCAATCAAGGTTGGCAGCGGCTGGAGAGTCCTTCAGTCAGAGTTAAACAGATTCTTAAAGAGCGGTAGGGGGAATAGAAAAGAAAGATTAACCGCAACGAGATGACGAAATACCGATTCATACGTTCGCCGATCAGCGTCATCCTTATGCATCTGCAAGTAACGCTGCAATTGGAACTATAGCGCTAATGTTTTTGCGACAGGCTCTAAAAAGGACTTCAGTTATGTTTGAAATGATGGGTACAGTCGGGTCATTGATAATATGTATCAGTGCCCTTCCTCAGATCGTAAAAACATACAGGACCAAAAAAGCCAATGACCTAAGTATTTCGTACTTGACGATCCTGATGTCCGGTATGACCCTGATGATGATCTATTCGCTTCACATTGGAGATCTGATCTTTATATTTGGGAATTTTCTTTCTGTTTTATCCACAGGAGTTTTGATTTTTCTTTGTTTGCGGTACAGGAGTCAATTCACAACTCAAGTAATTGAAAACAGGCATTGAAGGAGAATCACTAATTTAATATTGACAATTTTGAATAGATGAATTGAGAAAATATTTTATGACCATCAAATTACCGAAAACGACTTTTGCTGACAGACTCCTTGCCTCAATTGGTAGGAGACGTGCTGTTCGAATCCCTTTTGAGGTGTACGAGAAATTAGGACCGTATGTATATGCCCAGGCGAAGAAGGAATCGTTATGGCGTGCTCTTGTGAGACCTAAGAACCAAGATCCTCCAGAGGGTTGGATCTACCCTGATCAGATCATTCCGGGAGAAAATAACCATGGTTGAAGGGAAAAATGAATTTACAGAGAATCTAAAAGGCATGGAAGTATGAGGTGGGCTCTAAGTATTAATGTGCTGGAACATCTTTGCCTTACATTACGTCTCAGCATCAACTGATATTACTCTTCGAGAGTTAATCTGAAAACGTTGCAAGGAGGTATAACTGTCCATGACAGAGGCCGAGGGCAAAAGAGAATTCTACCGAAAGGCAATGGAGGCCTTAATCGCTGCGGGCTACAAGGTATTTGATGGCGAGACGGACATACCGGGGAAGGGTAGCCATCATATGAGAAAGCCCGATTACATTGCCGTCAAAGCTGGTGCTATTGTAATAGGGGAAATCAAATCTCCTAAGGAACCCCCCACCACGGCAAGCTGGCGTCAGGTGCAGCCAAATGACAGTGAACAAATGAAGACCGTCCGTTTGGGGGTCGCAAGACGTGAGGCCATAGGGCAGCTTCCAAAGGAAATCGGCGGCCATGAAATCATTATCTTGGGCCAGATCCCGGATTACATCAAGAGAATAGGTGAAACCTACGACCTCCCTCGTGGAGTTGATCCGCGTGGTAAAATAGTGGCGGGATATACGATGCCGGACCAGGAAGCAGAGAAGGCCAAACAGGCCCTGACTAATTGCGGGGCCGAAATAAAAGAGATAGTAAGAACAGGGAATGGGTCTACCACTTACATATTCATCCTAAGAGATTGATCCTTAGCGGAGGCTAAAATGGATACGGCACCTTTTGTCGGCAGGAAGGTGGAACTTAATATGATACTAAGTGAACTCACGAAAAAGCGAGATGATCGCACCCTCAAAAGAATCATTTCATTGCATGGCATCGGAGGTGCTGGAAAAAGTACCTTGTTGCACAAGGTTAAAGAGGAGATTCAGAAAGATGGCCTGGAACTCTGTCGCTTTAACGTCAACGAAGACCTCAAGTATGAGTCCCTACCAGAATTTGTGGGCGCCCTTGCAAAGACCTTTTCCTGTAATATTCCCCATTCCAAATGCGATTTCGAAAAAGAGTACAGTGAAGTACAAAGATATCAGAAGATAGTTGGCAAGATCGAAACCGTGTTTACAGAAGAAGAAAAAAGTCAACTTGAAGACATAAAAAAAATGGCCGCAAAGGCGGCAAAGAAGAGGGGCAAAAGAAAATTCGACACACCTTCAATTAAAATAGGTCCCTTTGAAATCAAGTCATCTCATTATGAGGGGCAAGAACTGGACGGAGAGGCAGAGAGCAAGGTCTGGTTAAACTACCACGACGAAGTAAAGCAAAAAATTATTGCCGAGCGTTACAAGGATCCAGAAAGTCAGGAGTATTATAAGAACCCCTCACCCATAATTACGCCCGTTTTCCTCAATTGCCTTTATGATTCACTCTACCCTAAGCGCTTTTTGCGGAGGAGGCGGAACCTGGATAAGAAGCCCTTGAAGGTACTTTTCATCCTTGATACCTATGAGAAATTTGATCAGACCGTCAATAATTGGCTCTTGGAATACCTTTTGCCTCAGCTTACAAGTGAGCGGTATATTGATGTTTTCGACGCGCGGTTCATAATATCAGGCCGAGAGCAGCTGAGTCTTTCAGATCATCATCAGCGCTGGGACAATTATCGCGATACCATCCGCGAGCTTGATCTTCATCGGTTTACCAAGGATGAGGTCAAAGATTATCTAAGGCAATCCCAAGTCCCTGAATCGCTCGTCGATGAGGCGTACGAAGACACAGATGGACTGGCATATCTCCTAAGCATATGGGTCGATACCCGTGGGAAAGGGAATGCTCTCGTTTACGGACAGGCCGCGAACAGAATTTACTGGTGGAAAACGGATGAACAAAAAGAATGGATAAGAGCAGCAGCTTTCAAAGAATACTACGATCAGGATTTTCTTGCCATTATGCTTGGACATGAAAAAGCAAAGGAGGCATTTGAGTGGCTCAAGGAGTGTCATGAGGTTACCCGTACCAGCGAAGCGAACCACAATAAATTTCAACTTCATGCCACCGTAAGGAGGGTCATAACCAAAGCCACCCAGCAGCAATCCGAATCGCTGTTTCAGGAACACACATGTAGAGCAAGGCTTTATGAGGATGTGCATAGACGCTTTCCTGATGTTAGAGACAGGAACGCTATGCTCAAACTGAGCGTCTTCGAGCATTTCAACCAGGCAGCACTTGAAAAGATCTATCCAACCCAGGGTTTTCCCCTACACAATTTTGCAAAAGAGCACAAGGAATGGTTTGACGAACTCACCCACACATTCAAAATGAAACCTGAAATCAAGCGGGAGGTTTATCAGTATTCTTTGTTGCAGGACCAAAGTGGTGTCTCAGCCCGCATGGATGAGATAGTAAAGGTTTGGCAGGAGAAAAGAAATGAGACTGATCAACGGATCGCGCAGTTGCGTGAAAAGTCTGCAAAAATCCAAGATGAGATTAAGCAGCTGGACTTTGATGTCCAGGTCATTAATGAACAAATTCAGATGCATGGAAATCCGCCGGACATAAAGGAAGTCATGGAAAACACAAAGCCGGAACAAAAACAAGAATCGCGTTGGAGTCTAAAATTGGCCCTTATCGGCGTGACGATTGGGGTTTTGCTGGCACTTGCGTCCCTGCTTTCGTCAGGTACCGGGAGGGCAGTATTGGGTTGTACGAGCGCCATTCTATTGGCGGGCGGGCTGACATTAGCCATCCGGTGGAGGGTTCGACCTACCGTAACTCCAGACTTTTTTAAAGTTTCGAAAGGGGAAGAAGAGAGAAGAAGCCACATCGAGGGAAAAAAGCGAATGGAAGAAAAGAAAAGAAATCTAGAGTCTCGCATAGACGGGCTGAACGAGCAACTTTCTGACGTCAGAAGTGAAATCGAAAAGTACGAGACCGTACTGGCAGAGTCTTACGTTGTCGTTTGATTTAAGATTATGCTTATGCGAGACACTACGCTATAGAGAAGGTGTTGGCCAGGTCATGGCGGCGGCAGGTGTGGTTCATTGAGGTTTTATGAAAACAGCCGGTCAAATTCAAATTACTTTGCTTAACAACATGATTCAACCGATGGACTACATCCCCCGCCGGTCGTAATCGCCCCCTGATGAAAGGATTATGAATGGCAGAACAAAAATGGGTTATCCACTGGGAAGGTCCGTTTACATTGGAGGAAGCAAGAAAAGAGAAGGGTAGAAACAGAGGCTTTGTTTTGTACCAACTTTCAGGTCAACACCACCTGTACGGCTCAAACGTACTGCTCTACATAGGTCAAACAAACCACGGGATCAAAACCCGGTTAGGGCAGCATGACGAGTGGATCGCCGATGAGTATGACGAAATGAGAGTCAGACTCGGATCTATCGCTGAATTTAGCTCGTGGGGTTTCTTCGAAAAATCAAAAAAGCCTTTTCCGAGCCCTGACATGAAAATTACTGAGAGGATAGAGAAACTGCTAATCTTCGCATGCCAACCTGCATACAATGTGGCTAATAAAAGCGATGCGAAAAAGGCCAAGAAAATTAGAGTTTTCAACACGGGCCACTCTGGGCCGATATTTCCTGAAATCAGTTCATGGTACTTTCTCGATCAATAAAAATTGTCAGATATCCACCCAGCCTGATAATTTCTGCCGGAAATCTTCGATTCCTGAACCATGCCTCGATTGAAAATAGGGAGGCACATCATGGCTAAGAAAAAGTACAGCCAAGCCGCCAGGGTCCAGGGGGTTCTGAGAACCATCGCGGTCAGACACGGAATCACCATAGGCGAATTAGCCGTGGAATTTGGTGTTACGAAGAGAACCCTTTATCGTGATCTTAAGGCTTTAGAGGAGGCAGGCTATCCGCTCCTTTCCGAAGTCGTGGAAGGAACGACCTACTGGAAGCTTGAACCATCATTTAAGGGTGTCCCACCTGTAACCTTTACTCTGGACGAGCTAATGGCTCTCTACTTCCCTCGAAAGCTCTTGATATCTCAAGGAAGATCTCCGTTCCGTGCAGAGCTTGAATCAGCATTCAAGAATATCCTATCAGCCCTTCCTGCAAAGCACATAGCCAGACTGGATAAGATTGAGGAGATGTTTACTCCTCTGGTGAAGGCCTCCAAGAAAATAGATCTCAACAAAGAAGTCTTTGAGATCGTCCAGTGGGCACTTCTCAACCAAAACATTCTGAAGTTGGAATATAGACCAAGGAAGGCGAATCGGGCATTTCGTTTTGAGGTCCACCCATATTCGCTGGTCTTCTACAAAGGAGAATTTTACCTGTTGTGCTTCGTACCCCGAAAAGGTATGCGCTACTTCGCATTGGAAGGGATCAAGAAGGCAGAGAGGATGAACGAGAGGTTTGAGATCCCGGAGGATTTCTCAACATCAGAGTTTTTGAAAGTCCCATTCGGCCTTTTCCATGGGAAGCCGATCACTGTGAAGGCAATTTTTGACAAAGACCTTTCGGCCTACATCCAGAGGCATACGTGGCATCCAAGCCAAAAGATCAAGCAATTAAAGGACGGCAGAATACTGCTCTCCATGACAGCGAGCGGGAAGGAAGAGATAAAGGCGTGGGTATTGAGCTTTGGGGCAAAAGCCGAAATCCTCTCGCCTGAATTCCTTCGCGAGGAGATTGGAGATGATATCTCAAAAGCTCTTGTCCGCTACAGCTACAAGCCAGGAAGAATTCCCATGACTTAACTAAGGAGGTCCGACGGGAGAGCCTTTCAGAAACCCCATCTCCCCCATCCAGGGAATACGCCTTCTACAAAGATTTTGCTGGACTCGCTCGTATAGCGGTAGGGTGCCACCTGCCACCAGAGTGCTACTAGGTATGGCCTTGCGGCCAGTGCTGCAGGAATAAATCCACTCCTTAGCTGTATCGCCTCCTTACTAAGATCGGCCCAGTTGTAAGTGGGTGGATAAAGTTTGGTGTCGTCGGCTCCAGATCTAATGGCAAGTGTGCAGTATTCCCATGGATCATCAGGAACACAAGCTCGGTGTAAGAGTTTTGTGAAGTCTGGCCAAAGCCTTTTGCAAGTCTGTTTAAGGTTGGTGCGCACCAGCATATGAAATAGAGGTTCCGCCGTGAAACTACTGCCAGCAAAGGTCTCCTGGTTGATCAGACTCGACTCACTATCTTCCTGAAGATGCAATCTGGACCGGGCAATCTTCTCGTAGCTGTAGTATGGACTCGCCAAAGGGATCGGGCTCTTGCCCTGGTTCCGGGTTATTACAGCCCTCACAAGACCTTCGATCTCGAAATCTACCCGAGGGGTGGCATCGTGTTTTCGTAACCACACGAACCAGGGAACCAAATTTGCCACCGCAGCTTCGCCCCACAAATCAACGTTCGAATGGCGCTGAGTTAACCATTGTTCTAGTCTCGTTCGAGATTCCTCGGTTAAACAGGAAAATGTGTCGTCATAAAGCGCAAGGCAGCTGAGTAAGCCCAAAAGTGTAGTATAGCGCCAGCCATATACCTCCGGGTCTGAAAATGCGTCTCCTTCAACAAGGAACTTTCGTTCCATCACCTCGTTCCACAATTGCGAGAGGGCATCAATAGCAGCACTCTCGGCTAGTCGAAGTGTTTCTGCAGCTGTTCCATCTAGATTGTATCTTTGTTTGTCGGCTGCTGCTATGATGCTGACGGCGAAGAGCGTCCACGCCGAAGCCACAGCGTAATGGTTCTGAGCCTCTGCAAAACCAGAGACAGCGATTCCCGTCAATAATGCTGAACTGCTGACAGCGCGGCAATATTCGGGATAACTTGAAAGGTTTGCTTGGGCGGGTTCTAAAGCTAGAATCTTGTCAATCAGCTGTGATAGTTTTGTCGTGGGGAAGACGTCCTTCGAGTCCCACAAAAAGATCTCAAGAAGTGAGCGAGAGTCCTTGAGCTCGCCCGGCCAGAGGGGAACCCCATACCGATTACACCAATCCAGCAAATCTCCACGGGAGACAAGTGACACCTTATTAGGATACGATGGCATTCGATTCAGATCGTCAACAGCTCGCTGGACCTCCTCATCAAAATATCCATTACTAACCAAATGGGCTCTGTACGGCGGCTCCGGAAACCCAGGGTAGGCGGCTACTTGACTCATCAACTGAACGAGTTGCGGTTGAACCTCGTTACGAAATTCGTTTAGGCCCATCCTGCCATGAGGATGACTTTTTAGCTGGTAAACGCACCCGGCTCCATCCGGAGAGATCGCAAGCACATCCTTTCCGTATTCGAGAACAGTGTGTCGTGTGCTATGTACAACTCGGTATCCCTGTGCGGAAAGGATCTGCACAAAGGGCACCTGATAGCTCCGTTCGCTTGCATTATCCAACCAGTTTTCGAGCAGCTTCTCTATCACGCCATTCCATCCTCTTTCTCGTAATGATCTCCTCGTAGCGCTTTCGAAGTATTGGGTCCGATTCTATCTGCTTTAAGACATCCATCATCTTTGGAGCCAGATCCGGGTGTAGGACCACCGCGATCTCGTGGCCGCCGGTTTCGTCGAATTCGAACTGAATCTTCTCCAAAACGCTGAACACCGCCTCAGCATCTAACGTTCTACCTCTCTGATCCACTGCTTGCCCTGCCTTGTCGAGTTCCCTTTTTAGTCCCTCAAAAAGGCCTTTGCTTATTTGGCTCGCAATTTGATCCGCCTGATCGTTCAGCATTGCAAGACGTTTTTCAAGCGTTAACCCGGGAATATCTTCCAGTTTTATTGACATTTCAGCAGAGGCTTTTTCGAGTTCCGACTCATCAATCGAACCATCAGCCCTCACGACCCGCAGTCGATTTCCCTCATGAACGGGGTGCTTGGGCACCTCATTGAAAAAACCGAGCCGTTTATTGACTTGGGTCGAGAGATAACGATCAAGCGCTCTCTGAATGTCATGTTTAAGGCCAGGCAGGTCTGGTAGCATAACACCCACCCCTATTTTAGGAAGATTGGATTCAATTCTCTGAAAACGGTAGTAATATAGGTTCTTTTGAAAGCTTTCGCAAGTAAAAGTCGAGACATCGAACCTTAAATGGACTTTGCCAAAAGATAGCAGCATCTGATTGCCCTCGTGGAGACACATTGCTCACCGGGAGAAGCCGCTGATCCTTCTCCTTTCGCATGCAAACAACTTGGCAGGCAGCATTCTAGAGAAAAGAAGGAGGATTCTATAAGTTAGGCGGCATGACCTATTCTGTCACAGGCATCAGGTAATATGTCGTTATCTATATGAGGAGGGAGACATAAAATGCGCATTCAAGTAAATGAAAACCAGTCGGAGCTTATTACATCATTGTTTGATGAAGCACGTCACCTGATGGAACAGGGAGATCAAGAATGTGCTGTGAAGATGTTCCAGAAGTGCCTACATTTAGGACCCGAACCAAAGATGAGGGCATCAATTCTCAACGAATCGGGCTACTGCTGCTTAAGGCTGGGCTGGTTCGAAGAAGCGGCAACATCGTTTTCCGAGTATCTTAAAATCCATCCTTTAGACAACGATGGACGGTTCTTTCTGGCCAGCGCATACGCCTCCATGAAGTGGACCGACGAGGCCATGGAGGAACTAAGGACCATATTGACAATTGATCCTACCGACGTTCTTGCCCGACATGATCTCGCTTTGTGCTTCAGAAACAAGGGATGGCTCAAGGAGTCTTTTGAGGAGATAAAGAGGGCAAACAAGTACGCGGCCCTCTATGCAAACGCTGAGGAGAAAGAGATTGTTAAGTCCAGCCTCGGTCACATTGAAGAAGAGATCCAGGAGGGAGATGAAGATGGAATAAAGGAAACCTTCTTCCTCCTCATTTTGTTGACCACAATAATGAAAAGGTCAAAACTGAAGACGGGAAAACCACCGAGACAGTAGAAAAGGGTGTAGGTATAAAATGTCTACCGGCTGGTGGCCCAGGAAGATTCACTGCCCAAATTGCCACCATGAGGGATACTTCAGGGCGAAGGAACCATTTCACAAACTTCTTTCTTACTCATTTAGCTTTTAGCCTCTCATCCAAGTCTTTCATAAAGGCCGTCATGTCCATCTTCCAACCGTCTTCTTCCTTGACAATAGGGAAGGTGTATTCACTTTCCATCGTTTTCTCAGTCGATGGGTTTCTGCATTTACTGGAAGTAAGAACCGTCGCTTTAGTCTTTTCTATGTCCTGGAATGTGATGCTTTTGACTACTGTTTCACAGTCCGTGAATCCACCCGTACCAATCTTCATGCTGGCAAGCATCACCATTCTTTCCTGCAAGGATTTGCTGTTGAATAGTTCTCTAAACTCCTTCGAACATATTTTAACCACTTCTATCTCTTCGTCCCTTTTGAGGACTTCATCCATCCGCTTAAAAAGTACAGAGATTTCTTCTAAGCCTTGCTTTGAGCCTTCGCTCTCGGATACTTCCTGTGTTCCTTCATAGACCCTTGCCTTATAGGAAGTCTTATGCAGGAATGTTCTTGTTGCAATAAAGCCACCGATGATCCCTAAAACTACAATAACGGATACGTATATCAGAAAACGACTATATCTTTGCTTTGGCTGGTGGATAGCATCTTTCGCTGAAGAAGAGACCATTCTGCTCTCCTCCTGAGATTTTTTGAGTGGCGTATAACAGCGGTAACAAAGTTTCGCACCATCTTCGTTTTGGCTTCCACATTTTGGACAGTTCATCATTTGACCCCCTTTTCGGCCTTGAATTTCAAACTATAATCTCCAAGATAAGCTATGTTCCCATCACGGCATCACTCTGCTATTCTCGGTAAAGTTAGTCAATGGAGGGAGAACGTCCTCTAACTTGCCAGGGTGTGAACATGGTACTTTTCCCAACGGTGATTAATGGATGAGACGGCCTTCCCTACGATTGGGAACTCCTTGCCGACGTCGAGCCTGGATTGGGTATTTCTTGTACTCTGGAATCAGAACAATCTTACCTTTTCCGATCTGCCGAAGCCTCCCAACCGTTGGAGGTTCTCTTTTCGTCATATAGCTTTTGCTGCGGAGGAATCGTCTGCCATTGGCGAGTCGACCCAGCCGAGAAAAAGGTTTGTTTTCCCAAGGCTGCGTGGTCCAGAAATGCCGCCTCGCGTTGGGGCGATGCCCAAGAACTCCGCAAAGTTACAGTAATCACTCCAGCTTGAAGATGATTCCTTAAAACACTGCACAAGCATCAATGAGGTTGGAGCTCTCCAGCGAATTGCCTCAATGATCGCCGACGCTGTCCGATGAATAAGCTGGTAGCGTAAATGTCCTGGCAGCTGATTCTTGAGTTCAAGGATGTCCGTCAGGAAGCGAAGGCGTTCAATCTTACCTTCCGATTCTTTGATCAGCCATTCTTCGATGGTCCTGTCAAATTCTTCTCCAGCTTTGGCCTCGATTGCTACCGAACCATAACCATTCTGAAGAAGGAGCATCGCCCAAAGATCATTTTGCGAAGGCCTTCTATCATCGTCCAGTCTCACTTGGTGCTCTGGGATAGCCATCAGGAGTTGCGCGCCCATAAACGTTGGATGTACGTTGAAGGCTTTCTCGATTTCAAGGGGGATTCCGGATACCTCAGATCGGCGTGATTCCCAAGAAACCGCTAACTCCCACGCAGACTTCTTGCGTCGCCAATGCAGACTGGGATCAGCGAGCTTCGCTCGCCATTCTGCGGTACCCAAGCTGGGCACAAAGATTCGTGCTGGTCTCATTTTCTCTTTCTTATGTCTAATGATTAATCTCACCCGACACCGGAGACGTTTAGGTTATCAGTTATAAGACTCAGTGTCAAATAATAAGCATACTCGACTTTGAGTCACTTCTAAATAAGGAACAGTTGAAATATCCTTCTCCTTAAAAAGGGGAAAGATATGGCTGGCATTAAAAAGAAGCTTGGGACGAGGATATCTCAACTGAGGATGGAAGCCGGTATGACACAGGCCAAATTGGCTGAGAAATCGAATCTCAGTGTTGATTCAATAAGCCGCATTGAAAGGGGAAACAGGGCTCCCTCCTTAGAATCATTGGAAAGTATTGCTATGGCCCTCGGAGTTGAACCATCGGAACTTCTCAATTTCAGAGGAAAGGAACTTAAGGCGTTGTCTGAAGGCCCACCAGAATGTTTAGAGTTATGGAACCTGCTGAAAGACAGGAAGCGGACCGAGATAAAGAAGGTTTTCGAAATCGCCAGAATATTGTTGAGCTGAAGATTAAATGCTCAGTAACCACCCTTCCTGGGATCTTGAGAAGATTGCGTGAAGATGACCTGAAGACAATTCTAAGGATACTCCTAAAAGAAACAGGGAAGCAGATCCTTCCATAATTCTCGATAGTACTTTCTAACGCCCCCACCACGAATACCGCATACTTACCCCACAGCATCAGGAATTTTAACGGCTGTGACCTATTCTGTCACGGGTATCGGGTAATATCACGGAAGTACAACATGAAATATTCGCAGAGTCAGAATATGGTTGACATCAAGAAGAAACTCGGGCTGAGGATATCCCGGTTAAGAGACAAGGCCCACATGACCCAGGCGAAGCTGGCTGAAAGGGCAAATCTCAGCATAAATGTGATGAGGCGAATAGAAAAAGGAGATCGAGGACCCTCTTTAGAGGCTTTGGAAAAGATTGCAGAAGCACTAGGGATCGATACGGCGGAAATCCTGAATTTTAAGGGGAAACAATTGAAAACATTGTCTGAAGGGCAACAAGAGCGCTTGAAGATATGGAAATTATTGAAGAACAAAAAACCCGATCAAATCAAGAAGATCTATGACATAGCCAAGGTAGTATTGAACTAAGAATTAACCTTCCTCTATACCACGTCAGGAATCCAATTCAAATCAACTCAGTTCAGATCTTTCTTGACTTAGATATACGATTTCGTGATACTTAGTACCATCCGATTATAGATCTACGAAGTTCACCGGATCTGGTCCTCTAAAATGCGCAAAGAGCAGAGATTGAAAAACCCCACCCGCAAGACCGCGGTAATCTACGCCCGGGTCTCATCGAAAGAGCAGGAAAAGGAAGGCTTCTCCATTCCTGCACAGCTAAAACTCTTAACCAACTATGCCGCTGGTCAGGGTTTTACAGTGGTTCAAAAATATGTCGATGTGGAAACTGCAAAGCAAACGGGACGATCTGGCTTCGCAGAAATGGTGAATCACTTTAAGAAACAGTATAAACCTACGACGCAGAAGGAATCCCATCCCGTTCTTCTCGTAGAGAAAACTGACCGTCTCTATCGGAACCTGAAAGACTGGGTCATCCTTGACGAACTGAACCTGGAGATCCACTTTGTCAAGGAGAATTTTGTCCTCTCTCCTGAGTCCCGCTCATCGGAAAAATTTATACACGGCATCAAAGTACTAATGGCAAAGAATTACATTGACAACCTTTCCGAGGAAACAAAAAAGGGGATGTTGGAAAAAGCAGACCAGGGGATATACCCGTCTTTTGCCCCCATAGGATATATCAACGTGGACAACAATGGCAAGAGACACATCCAACCTGACCCAATCATTTCACCACTTATTCGTATACTTTATGAATGGTATGCGACCGGTAATTACTCGCTCTTGGAGGTGACCAAGAAGGCCCAAGCTGAAGGGCTCACCTATCGCAAAACCGGAGCTAAGTTACACAAGAGCATAGTCCACAAGATTCTGACCAATCCCATTTATTATGGCGATTTCGATTGGGCAGGAAGACGCTATCGAGGGAATCACCACCCGATCGTTTCTAAGGAACTCTTTGATCGCGTACAAGAAGTTTTGTCTGAAAAGGGTAGGAGAAGAACCCGCCAGCAAAAACATAGATGGGCATTCCAGGGCCTCGTCTCTTGTGGTCATTGCGGTTGTGCAATGACTGGAGAGATCAAAAAAGGCCGTTATGTTTACTACCATTGCACCGGTCACAAAGGCAAGTGTCCAGAGCGTTACGTCCGCGAAGAGGAATTAGATCTGGAATTTACCGAAGCCCTAAAGGCGATCAAAATAGATAAGGAAGTGTTGGATTGGGTAGTGACGGCGCTTAAGGAGAGCCACTCTGAAGAGAAACGATACCACAACGATACGATCTCGACACTCCAGAATCAATATAAGAAATTGCAGGACCGCATTGATGCAATGTATATAGACAAACTGGATGGGAAGGTCTCGGAGAATTTTTTTATTCGCAAAAGTGAAGAGTGGGGCACCGAGCAGGCCAATATCCTCCGCCAGATTGAACAACACCAGGGTGCAAATAGATCCTATCTTGAAGAAGGAACGCGCCTTCTCGAACTCGCGCAAAAGGCCGTAACTCTTTATAAAAAACAGGAAATGGAAGAAAAGAGACGTTTACTCAATTTTGTATTCTCGAACTCGACTTGGAAGGACGGCAAACTCACTCCAGTCTATCGAAAACCCTTTGACTTACTCGCACTTACCAACACGGCCTACCAAAAAGAAAAGGCCGTCTCTTCTAAAAAAGACAGCCTTTTTGAAAACTGGCTCCCCGGGCAGGACTCGAACCTGCAACCTAGTGGTTAATCCTGCCTGCGGCGGGACTCTGCCGATTGAGGTCTGAAAGATAACGACCAATTCCACGCCCCTTGATACTCGTTTCCAGCTTCACGGCGCTACCGCGATCCGGGCATTGACGAACCCAGACAAGCTTCCATGGACCCTGGAACCTCTTGGTCGTCTTTGAAAGTTGGCAAGAAGGATCATTATGCTGTTCGAGCCGCCTCTGAACATGGCTAGTTTGGCCGCAGTAGTAACGACCTGTTTTTTCGCTTTGTAGAATGTATACCCACATTGGCAGAACAAAAAGGCCAGATTTCTCTGGCCTTGAATTAACTGGCTCCCCTTCGTTGATACATATCGAACTCTTTGCCTTGCCCCTGTCCCGACATTAAAGGCAGTATTCAATGGCGTCCGTCAACTTACTCTGTAAGGGCTGGGGCGTAAGGGGATGGAAGAAAGTTTTTGGAACGAATTTCGAAACAGGGAGGCAAAGGGTCTGATCCCGGCAGGCGGTGGAGGGATAAGTTGCACTCGATTGCAAATGCGTGTTGGGAGCGATCGTCAACCGGGAAAGCCAAAAAGGATGACCAGAAACACTTGCCGCACCTGGAATAGCGAAGAACTGGCGCGGATGGCTGGACTTTTATTCTAAGGTGCTTCCGGGATTGATGCCTAAGAAAACGGGGGCGGCAGCGGATGGTAAAACGGTGATAATTCTCGAAGCCACCCCGATCCAGAAGCCACCGAACAGCGGACTGGGCGAAGAGGAGAAGAAGAAATGAGCAGAGAAAGAAAGACGCAAATAATTGGGATTCGAATTCCCGCCACCATTAAGCAACGGATCTTAGAAGAGGCCCAAAAGAGGGAGGAGACTATGACACTCTTTCTCTATCGGCTCATAGCGGCTGGATGGGAGGTTGTTGTTAAACAAAATCAGAAGGAGTCTGTAAAACAAAATGAGAACGAGGTTGTTAAACAATAAGAAATCTAAATATTCCGAGGTTACCTGGGGAATCTTGAGCTAAGGGTAAAGGAAAACGGACCGTGAAACAGAGACTTGCCTTTAAAGCAACGAAGCTCACGCCAAAACAAAAGCGTTTCGTGGCCGAATACCTGAAGGATTCGAATGGAACCCGGGCTGCAATTGAGGCTGGTTATAGTCCCAAAAGGGCCGCTGAAACCGCATACGATCTCCGTCATAAAACGTCATGTGTTATGGAAGCAATTCGGAGGGAAGAAGAAGAGCGCCTCCATCGGGTTGGAGTACAAGCCGACAAAGTGTTGACTCGAATGGCCAGGATTGCCTACGTGGACATTCGGAGGCTTTATGGGCCTAACAACACCTTATTGGATGTTAAAGATTGGCCGGATGACATTGTTCCGGCAGTGGCAGGGGTAGAAACTTTTGAGGAATATCAGGGGAAAGGGGAGGATCGGCACCTTGTTGGCTATACCAAAAAGGTTCGGTTATGGGACCCGAATCCTTCTCTTACCAACATGGCCAAGAATCTCGGCATCCTCGGAATCAACAAGCATCGGGATGAGAATGAAGAAGAAAGTGTTGTCCGACCATTGACGCCTTTGGGACTCAGCCCCAAGATCATTTACCTCGTGAAGTTAGCGGTGAAGCGGACGAAGGAAATCGAGGCGCAAAAGGCACTTAGTGGCAAGTCACGGGATGAGAAACCCAAAGAACTACTAAAGTGAAAGAGAAGGCAGGATAGCTTGGAGTAATTGCTTAAATCTATCCTGACCAATGCTGATTTTGATGGGTAGTAGCAAGATAAATCCTGATCTGCAAATAACACCTCCTACTCATCAAGTATGT
>DBZJ01000172.1 GCA_002311635.1 Syntrophaceae bacterium UBA1163 | reverse complement strand
GATGAGCGGAAACAAGTTCCGGAACCCAAGCCCGGACCGGGAAAGGTATTTTTCTATACAGCAAAAAAGTTCGGTGTTCCCATGCTCAAGGCTTCGATTAAAATTGAAAATGGATCTTCCAAGGAAGGAAAGCTTCTCTACCAGATTCGTGCCTCCGTGGAAACGCTTCCCCTCGGATTCCTATTTAGAATGAAAAACCGATTTCTCTCAACCATGGATGCAGAGACATGCTCTCCCGTCCAGTATGTGAAAGAGATCGATCAAGAGGGGCTCCTCATCGCGAGAAAAAATTATTTTCAAACGTTCACATTTGATTTTCCTAATAAGAAGGTGGTGGCCGAAAAAGGGGAGAACAAGGAAAGGCAAGAGTTTCCTCTTCTGTGTGAGACCTATGATCCTCTTTCGATGTTTGCCAAATGCTATTTGAAGGAAGACATTCGTCCGGGACAAAATATTCCGATGTCTATTTTCGACGGGATAAAGTTGCGCCAGATGGTGTTTTATTCAAAAAAGGGGAAGGTGAAGTCGAAGATGTACGGACAGGTGGAGGCTGTGTGTCTCGAGTCCAGCACCTCTTTTTCCACCTTTGAAGATAAGGAGGGGAAAATCCAGATCTGGTATACTGCCAATGGGGAAAAGGTTCCGATCCTGATTGATCTGGAACTTCCAGTTGGACATATTAAATTTGAATTGGAGTCTGTGGAGAAAAGCTAAGAATACCCTGTTCATCCTTGGGTGATAGACTTTTTGTGAATGGAAGAACTCAGCACGGACATTCTTGTGATCGGCAGCGGCCTGGCTGGCCTCCTTTCTGCTTTGAAGGCAGAGAGGGCAGGTCTTCGTGTTCTCCTGGTGGGGAAATTTGCCATTGGGATGGGGACCAACACCTCATTGGCCAATGGCGTCTTCACCGCTGCGAACTCCCGTTTTTCCGAAGAAGCTCATCTCCGGGCGACCTTAGAATCCGGAAGAGGATTAAACCAGGTCAATCTGGTAAAGGTCTTTATCGAAAAAGCTCCGGATGCGATAAAAGAATTGAGAGACTATGGAGTCCCCCTCCTTGGGAGAGACACGGGATTTACCGTGGATCGGCCGAAGGGTTCTTCGCAGCTGCCCGGAGTCCTCTTGATCAGACCCCTTATCGAACGGCTCAGAGATAGTTCGATCAAACTTTTACCAGGTTTGGTCATTTTTGATTTAGTCATCGAAGAGGGCGAAGTCCGGGGGGCATTCGGATTCTTTAGAGACGGCAAACCCTGTTTGATTCAATCAAGAGCGGTTATTCTATCGGCCGGTGGGGCAGGGGCGATTTATCGTAGAAATGACAATCAGAGAAGCATCCTCGGAGATGGATATGCCTTAGCCCTTCGGGCGGGTCTTTCCCTTTTCGATTTGGAATTTGTTCAATTTTCTCCGTTTGTTTTAGGAGAGCCAAGACTTTCTTCTTTTCTCCTCTATCCTCCCTATCCGAAGGACTTCCGTTTGTTCAATGAGAAAGGAGAGGATCTATTGGAAAAGCTTAACCCCAGAGGAGATTCGAGCCGAGCCATCCTTACCCAATGGGATCGGCTCTCTGTCGTTCTTTACGATGCCTGTCAGGATGGAGATGTCTTTTTTGATTTGACCCAGGTCCCCGAGGGAGCGTGGGAAGATTATCCGCTCAACTTTCTCAAAAAATCGAAATTCCCTTTTCGGGATCGACCCTTTCTGGTCTCCCCGGCAGCCCATTTTTTTATGGGAGGGGTTGAGTTGGATGAAAAGGCAGCAACGTCCCTCCCAGGCCTCTTTGCAGCAGGAGAGGTGGCTTGGGGAATCCATGGTGCGAATCGACTTGGGGGAAACGCGTTAGCCGAGTGCGCGGTGTTTGGGGCCATCGGCGGTCAGTCCGCAGCGGAATACGCCCGCCAGAAAGAACGGACGCAGGGGCCATTCCGTCCTTTCTCTGAAAACGTTATCAAAAAATGGGACCGCAAGGTTCGATCCTATCTCAGAAAAAGAAGGGGGACGTTTGATCAACCCCGAGATATCCTTAAGGAGTTGAAGAATTTGGCCTGGAGATGCACCGGTCCTGTTCGAGAGGAGGGGTCCCTGAAAGAAGGTTTAGATCGACTGGCCTCTATCAGGAGGAGAATCGAGGAGGTATATCCCGCAACCTTAGGCGATCTTTTCAAGAGAAGAGATTTAGAAAATGGTGCGCTCCTTCTCAAAGCCATTTTAGAAGGGAGTTTGCTTCGAAGGGAGAGCAGAGGCACCTTCTTTCGTAAGGATTTTCCAGACCAGGATGATCAGAATTGGCTGAAAAATACCTGCTACCATATTGAAAAGGGAGAGCTGCGGATTACCCACACAGAGAAAACCCAAATTTCAAAATCCTTGTCTGCGCCGGGGCTCCAGCGGGTCGCCAAATGACAAACGGATAACAGATGACTCAGTGCCGAGAGCTTTTCCATTCTTCTCCGGCGCATTGAGATCACCATTTCATTTGAATTTGGAACTTTGGCATTAATCCGGAGCGTTCATCATTTCTGGAAGGAGGCTTTGGAATGAGACGGCTGTGGATCTCGGGGATATTCTTCTTATTGTTCGTTTTCAGCCTTTCTTCAGCATGGGCCCAGAAGACACTTCGCTTGTCCATTGCCACCGGCAGCACAGGAGGCATCTATTATTCCATTGGTTGGAGCCTGGCCGATATCCTATCTAAAAACATCCCTTATCTGGAGGCGACGGCAGAGGTGACCACGGCCTCGGTCGCTAATTGCCTGCTGGTGGGCAAAAAGAAGGCAGATCTGGCCTTCACCACGGCGGATACAGCATGGGATGCATATCAAGGGAAGAAACCGTTTAAGGAAAAGATGGCCTTGCGGACAGTAGCGGCCCTTTATCCAAGCACCATGCACGTGGTGACCCTAGAGGGGAAAGGCATAGAGAAGGTCATGGATCTGAAGGGGAAAAGGGTGTCGACGGGAAGTCCGGGAAGCGGGACAGAAGTGATGGCCCTGAGGGTTCTCGGAGCTTATGGATTGAATCCCAATAAAGATCTGAGCAGGGCCAAGTTGAGTGTTTCTGAATCAGTTAGGGCATTGAAAGACGGGAAGATTGACGCCTTTTTCTGGGTTGGAGGCCTTCCCACCGCAGCGATCACGGATTTGGGAGCCACTCCAGGCGTGAAGATGAAACTCATTGGTCCTGCGGAGGCGGCTCCCAAGATGAGGGAAAGGTACGGGCCTTTCTATGTGACGGGAGTGATTCCTACCAAAACCTATCCCGGACAGAGTGGGGACGTCCCCGCCGTCGTCGTTTGGAATCTCTTGGTTTGCGATGAAACGATGAAGGAAAACCTGGCCTATGATATTCTCAAGACTCTCTTCGACCACAAACCGGAGCTGGTGGCTTCTCATAGAGAGATGAATAGCTTATCTTTGGAGCACCAGGCGGCTGGGGGTTCCCCGATTCCATTCCATCGGGGGGCAATTCGATATTTGAGAGAGAAAGGATTCAAGATTAATTAATTGAAACAGAAGACCTGGCCCCTACGGAGAAGCGTTTGATTCCCGTCGAGGAATATTTTAAAAAAAGATTAGTGATGAAAAAATCCGCGCTTTTTTTGCTACTGGTCTTTCTGCTCCTTTCTTTGTCAGGCTGCGGAAACCTTCTTTATCTCTCCAAACTGGGATGGCATCAATCTTCGATTAGTTTTCACAGTGTTCCCGTTGAAGAGGTGTTGGAGAATGAAGAAGTCGACCGCCAAATGAAAGACAAGATTCTGTTCATCCAAGAGGTGAAGCGTTACGGAGAAGAGAAGTTGGGTCTCACGAGGACGGGGAATTATTCAAAATATTCCGAAGTCGGGGGTCCGGTCCTCTACGTCATCACGGCCTCGGAGAAGGATAGTCTCCAGCTTTGTCATTGGAGTTTCCCTATCATCGGGAAGGTGACCTACAAAAGTTTTTTTACAAAGGAGGGCGTTTTAAAGGAAAAGCGGTCGCTCGAAACGAAGGGGTATGATACGTTTGTTCAGGAAGCGGGCGCGTACAGCACGCTGGGATGGTTGAAAGATCCCATCTTTTCGTCCATGCTCCGATGGGACGAGGCGACGCTGGCTAATGTCATCCTCCACGAGATGACCCATGCCACGATCTATTTTAAGGGCCAGACCGAATTCAATGAACAGATGGCCACCTTTGTTGGGAACCAAGGAGCCATTGATTTTTTGTGCGAGAAATACGGGAAGGGATCCAAGGAAGTGGTCGAGGCCATCCACTGCCAGAAGGATGACCTCCTCTTTTCTCAATGGATCGATCAGGCCTGTGAGACCCTATCCCATTTCTATTCGAGAAAGATTTCAAGGGATGAGAAATTAAGGGGAAGAGAAGAGTTGTTTCAGCGTTTGAAGGAAGAATTCAGGGAAAAGATGGCGTCTTTTAAGACGGGGGGTTATAAAAATTTTGAAAAGGTGGATATGAATAATGCCGCGCTTTTAGCCTATCGTCGATATTTTCATCGGCTCGAAAAATTTGAAGCTCTTTACGACCAATTAGGAGGGGATACCAGAAGGGTGGTGGAGTATTTCAAAACCGTCCAGGCCACAGGCGATAGGGCTACCCTCAGTTCTTTTCTGCAGTGAATCTTTCTCCAACTATCTAAACTCTAATCTTCTCATTACCGTTCCCGCTTCCCTTCAATGAAATCCTCCACCATGGATTTGGCTTCACTGTCAGGGATCTGGACAAACGGGTGTTTCATTGCATAGGCTGAAATGGAAAGGAGGGGGCCTGCGATTCCTCGCTCACGGGCGAGTTGGCAGCATCGGATGGCGTCAATCGTCATCCCACCGCTGTTGGGAGAATCCTCCACCGAAAGTCTCATTTCAAGGTTGAGGGAAACCTCCCCAAACCCTCTTCCTTCCATTCGCAAAAAACAGACCTTGTTGTCATTCTGCCAGGGGACGTAATCGGAAGGACCGATGTGGATATTTTCCGGTTCTAATGGAACCCCGAGCTGGGACTGAATCGCTTCGGTCTTGGAGATCCGTTTACTTTTCAAGCGATCTCGATTGAGCATATTGAGGAAGTCGGTGTTTCCGCCCGTATTGATCTGGTAGGTCCGGTCCAAGCGTACCCCTCGATCTTCAAAGAGTTTTGCTAATGCCCGATGGATGATGGTAGCTCCCATCTGGGATTTGACATCGTCCCCGACGATGGGGATGCCTTTCTCTTCAAACCGGGTTGCCCATCGAGGGTCGGAGGCGATGAAACTGGGCATGCAGTTGATTAAACTGACGCCTGCACGTAAGCAAGCCTCTGCGTAGAACCGAGTGGCTTGATCCGAGCCTACGGGAAGATAGTTGAGGAGGATCTCCACACCGGAATCTTTGAGGACCTTCTCCACGTTGCAAGGTTTTTCATCGGCCACGAGGAAGACGCGATCTTCAGGGTAATCCTTCATATGCCCAGACACCCCGTCCAAGACCTCTCCCATGGATACCGTCACTGCAGAATCGTTGAGGTTCGGATAAATAACTTTAGTGCAATTGGGTCTGGCGAAAAGGGCCTCCCTGAGGGGCCTTCCCACCTTTCTTCGGTCGATATCGAATGCCGCCCCGACTTCAATATCCCAAGGCTTGTAGCCTCCGATATCGACATGCATCAGGCCCAAAGGTTCAACTCCCGGATTCTTCCGGCTATTTGCTCGGTAAAATTCAATCCCCTGGATGAGGGAGCTGGCACAGTTTCCAACACCCACGACAGCAATTCGGATCGGCTTTTTCTCCATCGAAGAGGCCAACCTTTCTAAATAATATCCTCATCTTTTCTCAAGTGAAATTAATTATCGTATTTCATCCCAAATGTCAAGCAAATTGGGACAAAACGGAGGGCAAAAGACGAATCATTTTGCTAACGCAGGTCCCTTTGAAGAACTCCTCATCTCTGAGGTAGTATGTTATGATAGGATATTAGAAGGGTTTTTCGAGCTGGCTGCAGTTTGAGGTGGCACCACACCATTTCGAAACAAGAATAATAATGAATGAAAGGAGGCTACCGATGAGAAGAATAACAACCTTCTTGATAGTCTTTTTCACCGTGTTTTCTTCAGGCGGACTTGTGTTTGCCAATGACAATTCTTTCGGAAAACCTTCTGTGGGGGATGTCTTGGGAGACGTTCTGTGTATCAGACCGTTGGGGGCCGTTGAATTAGCGTTCAACAGCGTTTTCTTCGTGGTCTCTCTTCCGGTCACTATCCCTCTTAAGAAAACGAAAGAGGCGGAAGCATTCTTCATCAAAGACCCCTATAATTTTTATTTCAATAGGGGATTGGGAGAGCCTATTGGAAAAATGTAATTCCGACAAGAACCGAGAAAGTCCACGGAATAAATGAAGGAGGTTGAATATGGATTTAAAACCCTTATCCCCGGAACTCAGTGAACTAAGAAATGTTATCGTTGCTTCAAATCTTGCTTCTTGTTACTTAGTTCTCGAACTGCTTAAATCAGAGAAAAATGAAACCTTGAATTATGAAAAATTCCGGAGTCAATGGATAGATATCTACAAAAGCACTTACGGAATTGTCTCCAAGATGAAACCTCGAAAATCCCCGAGGTAAAGAATTCCCTGAAATGATGGGGGGATTCGGGAGATGAGGGGCGAGGCAAAGGGCGAAAAAATTTAAGCAAAGCCTTTGGAGTATAAAGTTTTTAGTAGCTTCAGGCGTAGTCTGGCAGCGTACCCAGACGGAGCTTCGGACGTCGTCTCTGAAGTCCAGAAGCGCAGTCGGGTGGAGGCGGCGGAAATCGAACCCGCTGTTCCTTGCCCTATCGTCGTCTCAGATAATTTGAGAAACCTACACCGTTTGGTCAATCAGTCAGTTCGAATAAGATCTTTCCAAATCCTCAGGGTCAGGTACGTCTATTTTTTCTTTGTCTGGATTTGGGAGGAGGGGGTAAATATTTCTTGACGAGAAAACTTAAGAGTGATATTCAATGAACTGGATAGGGCATCCGATCTTTTGGTTTAATCATTTGCCAAAACTCACGAAGCTCCATCGGAAACATGATC
>DBZJ01000039.1 GCA_002311635.1 Syntrophaceae bacterium UBA1163 | reverse complement strand
CTGTATTTTTGGAGGGCTTTCGTTAACCTCGGTGGGTATCTCCATTTCAAAATATTGTCATTTCGCTGAGAAAATGCAATGGCCGATCTATTTACTTCTAAGACCATCTTCAATAACAGCATGGGTCAAAATAAAGCATCGCTGATCCGAAAATACAGGGTTTGCCCTATATACTTCCCGATCCATTTTAAATACCTTTGGACTTAAAGCACCGTGGGAAAGGAGGGATAAGAATGGCAGAGATTAAAATGCCGCATGCGGCACACGAAGAGCATCTATGCCTTTTGGAAAACATTGGTTATTTGAAATCGAATTTGGAAGACTACAAGAAGCTGGTGAGAAACCCAAAATGCGTTTGCAAAAATTGTGGACGGGCTGCCGCAAAGGAAAAACATCTTTTGTAGCGACTGGTTGGAGAGTAATAAGCCGACGGGCGCTTCAGAAACATTTCCGGCCTCAAGCGGAGAAACTATAAAGTATATTGTTTCCTGCAGGCTGCAAATATTTCCAAAGATATGGAGGGTTCTTTTGTTTGGTTTCATGAAGAAAAAGAAATATTGAAGACCATACTGCCAATGAAAATGGGAAAGAGATGGAGAACCTATGCCGATAAACACCTGAGAAGGTTGAAAGGGGACTGGAAAGTGGAGATAAAGGGAGCGGCTGGGACCCTCTTAAAAAAAGTCAAGTTCAAGGTGGAGTGAGCCGGACTCGAATAGATATCTCCCATATCCGCTTGACTAAGGTGCCTACAATTCAAAAACATGAAAATCTGATGAGGAGGCGAAGACCATGACACGCAAATTAAAACCGACAGCAAAGGTGAGTGACGAATTAAAGAAGATGTTAAACGATGCCATTGCCATTGAGATTGCCGCGAGCGTTCAATACATGTGGCAATATGTTCAGGTAATAGGAACGAAAGGAGTGGCTGTTGCCGGCAAGTTCAAGGAGACGGCCATTGCGGAGATGAAACAGGCGGAAGAACTTGCGGAAAGGCTCTGGTATCTGAACGGAGTTCCAACGACACAACTCGCGCCAATCAAAGCGGGAGAAAACTTGAAGGAGTTTCTCGAATTCGACACAAAGATGGAAGAAGAAGGCATTCGCCTTTACAAGAAAATTATCGACCAGGCCCAAAAGGAAGGTGACGTTACAACGGCGTTTCTGATCAAGGAGATCCTCGAGGTTGAAGAAGAACATCACGACCTCTTTACAACGATGCTCGAAGAGGTCTGAGGTCCACTTCCAACGCACCTTTTCTGTCTCATGGTCATGAAAAAAGAAGCTCTTCTGAGCACAGGTATAGAGAAGCCTGAATGGATCAAATCTCTTTCCACCTTAAGCCACTACCGCCATTTGACCTCCGCTTTACTGCTTGGGCATTGCGACGCAGGTCGGAGAATATTGTGGACCGCTGGGATGGCCAGGCTTACCGTAGGGTCATGGCTTATGACGGAAAGCCTGTGGAGGTTGAAATCACTCAAAAGGGTACTCTCGACAGGCCTATCCTTCAAGTCACGACAACTGCCGAAAAGATAGTGCCTCAGCTAAAACCCTCTATTGCCCGTGCTCTGGAACGGATGATGGGGCTTCGGATTGATCTTTCAAAATTTTATGAATTCGCAAAGGGTGAGAAGAGGCTTTATGAACTATCTCAACGCTTTGTCGGGCTTAAACCACCCCGGTTCCCAAGCTTATTTGAAGCGCTTGTCAATGCGTTCGCCTGCCAGCAGCTTACGCTTACGGTGGGAATTCTCCTTCTTAACCGCCTGGCGATGAAGGCCGGCCTTCCCTTCAAGAGGGGGGAATCGACGGTCTATGCCTTCCCTCAACCGGAAAGAGTGGAACGATTGCATCTGGAAACGTTCCGGAACCTGGGGTTCAGCCGACAGAAGGGACGAGCATTGATCGAACTGTCCCAGAGGGTTACCCGAAAATCGGTCAACCTCAATCGTATCGAAGCCCTCGATGACGAAGCGGCATTAGAACAGTTATATCAATTGAGAGGTGTGGGCAGGTGGAGCGCGGAATATGTACTTCTGAGGGGTATGGGACGGCTCAATCTATTCCCGGGTGATGATGTCGGTGCGCAGAATAAGTTAAGGCACTTGCTCAATCTTCGGAAGCCCCTGGATTACGAAGGCGTTCGCCGGATCTTGGACCGTTGGGAGCCTTTTGGAGGATTGGTCTATTTTCATCTTTTGTTGGAAGGCCTTCGGGAAAAAGGATATCTACAATGACGGAAGACGTGATCTTCAGCGGGTACGGAGGATGAGGAAAAAGAAGAAGGATCCGCTTTCGAAAGTGACGGGGGCAGCCGAGAGAGTACCCCTTGTCTTGACGATAGGCCATTCGACACGGCCTCTGGAAGCTTTTATTGATCTCCTTAAAATCCACGACGTTGAGATGATCGTCGATGTGAGAACGGTGCCGCGGTCGCGCCATAATCCTCAGTTCAATCTCGACACACTTCCCGAGGCCCTAAGATCTGTTGGAATTGGATATGAACATATGTCCGGACTTGGAGGTCTTCGTCATGCTCTGCGCGATTCGCCGAATCTGGGGTGGCGCAATTCCAGTTTCAGGGGATTTGCTGATTATATGCAGACAGAGGAATTTGAAAAGAATTTGGAAAATTTGATCCTTCTTACGCGACGTGAAAGAATTTGCCTGATGTGTGCCGAGGCAGTTCCCTGGCGCTGTCACAGGTCACTCATTGCGGATGCATTACAGGTCCGAAGCCTTTCGGTCGAGCATATTATGAGCAAAACCAAGACACAACCTCATAAGCTCACTCCCTTCGCCCGGGTGGACGGAACTCAGATTACCTATCCCGAGTAGACAGAATCCAATCCTCCGCCATTCCCTACTTTCCAACATCGCCCTTGCTCATCGCTCGAGTTCCAACTTTAATGAAAGAAATTTTAGCATGTCCTTTAATGTGATGACTCCTACCAAGCGATTTCCCTCAACCACGATCAGGCGGCCCGACCCCGTTCGAGCCATGAGAGAGAGTGCTTGCGTCGCGTCGGCCTGCGGCTCAATGGTGTTTTCGGCTGAACACTTCGTAGCGACCTCCCCCACCGTTTTTTGGCCCCACTCCTCTCGGGGAATTTCCTTCAGCTCTTTCGTGGTGATACAGCCAAGGAGTTTCTCGGAGCCTTCTGCAATTGGGAACATCTGGAAGTGGTATTTGTAAACATAATCTTCCACAAGCTGCCGTATCGAAATCGAAGGAGAGACTGCCACTGGATCGGTTTTCATAAAGCGGCGAACGGGTTCCCCCTCCAGTGCCTTCCGTATAACAAGTTGCTGGTAAGACACCCTTGCGGCATTCTGGAGAAACATCCCGATCAAGAACAACCAAATTCCTCCCATCACATTTCCTCTGAGGAATTGGAAAACACCTATAAGAATGAACAGGACGCCAAACCCAAATCCTACGGAGGACGAAACTCGGGTTGCCCATCGAAGGTTTTTCCGCAGTCCCCATAAGATGGCCCTTAGGGCTCTCCCTCCGTCCAATGGAAAGGCAGGTAAAAGATTGAAGGCAGCCAACAAAGCATTAATGTAGGCGAGATAATACACTACCCCATCGACCGATTCAGGCCATCCGCTGCGCAGCCCCTGCATGTGAATCCCATAACAGGCGAGTGCAATGGCGATACTGGAAAGAGGCCCCACAATGGCCATCAGGAATTCGACTTTTGCGCTTGTGGGTTCTTCACCCATCTCAGAAACGCCGCCGAAAACGAACAGCGTAATCCCCTTCATCGGAATGCCAAACCTTCTGGCAACCAGAGAATGAAACATTTCGTGAAATATAATCGAAAGAAAAAGGCCTATGGCTCCGACCACTCCCATCAACCAATAGGTCTGGACAGGAAGGTTTTTGTAGTCAGATGGGAAAATATATGTTGCGAGGGACCAGACGACAAGAACCGCGATGATGACCCAGCTTAAATCAATCCGGACTTCGAAGCCGAAGAGCGTAAACAACTTGATCCGCCTGCCAAACATGGTTCGCCTCCTTGGATGATGTTACGATCCCACCTCACCCCATCTTCCTTTGAAATGAGTGAGAAGTCCATAAGAAGAACCTCGTATTTTCTCATTTTAAATCCTGTATTTTAAGGCTGGTCCTTTAGTGCAGACTTTCTTGGCAGAACCGGCAGCCAAAATTTTTCAAAATACATCATTTGTCCTTTCAAAATACAGGGTTTACCCCATTATCTTCGACACTCTCTCGCTATAAGCTTTTGGTTGATAATCGGCCCTCCTTTCCCTCACCCCCCCGCCGGTAGGCAGGGGGGTGAGGGAGTATGCCGAGCACTCGAATCAAGAAGACGGATGGAACCAATTCCGAACATTAATGCCTTTTCCCCGTGGGAGCCAGGGATTCTGGCTCTGGGACTTTTTACTCTGATGAGTCTCATCCTGATCATCGCTTTGCTCTTTCTTGCCAAGTGGCTCGGAGAGAAAAAACCGAACCCTGAAAAGCTGAGAGCCTATGAGTGTGGCATCATCCCAACCGGCACGGCTCGATTTCCATATCCGATCGCCTTTTATCTTATTGCCGCTTTTTTCCTCATCTTTGACGTGGAAGCTGCCTATATTTTTTCCTGGGCCATTGCTTTCGAACGCCTCGGTTGGTCCGGCTGGCTGCAAATTTCCTTCTTCATCGTGGTACTGCTAATCAGTCTCTTCTACATCTGGAAAAAGGGAGGCCTTGAGTGGGGACCGACAGCCCGGAAAAGCCCGGCACCCTCGGAAACATCGTCCTTGCCAAGCTTGACACCCTGATCAACTGGAGCCGCCAGTACAGCCTCTGGCCCCTCTTTTTCGGGACGTCTTGCTGCTTCATCGAAATGGCAGCCGTTTTTACACCACGCTTCGATCTTGCGAGGTTCGGGGCTGAGGTCCTGCGCGGTTCTCCCCGTCAGGCCGATGTCATCATCGTGGCGGGAACGGTCTTTAAGAAAATCGCCCCGGTTATCGTGAGGCTCTATGAGCAGATGGCAGAGCCGAAATGGGTGATCTCGATGGGGTCCTGCTGCAACTGCGGCGGGATGTACGACGTTTACAGCGTGGTGCAGGGGCTGAACCAGCTCATTCCGGTGGATGTCTATGTCACGGGCTGCCCTCCGAGACCCGAAGCCCTTGAACATGCCCTGACGGTCTTGCAGCAGAAAATCATCTCGGATGAAAAGCCGGCTCGCTCTGTTTTGCATCTTGGAGGCGGCACCCAGGGAACAACCAATCCCATCTTGATCGATGGAGAAACCAAATCAAGAGACACGCGAGGTCCCGGGATGGAAGGGATACCTATCAGGGGAACATCGGTCACATCCCCTCGATTCTGGGACAGCCGGTCTGACCTGATGTGGACTCCGCCTCCGCGCCGGATCGAATTGCATGAGCAGGACAAATCTCTGGCTCAAGTCCTGAATGAAAGATTTGGCGACGCGATCCGGCAGACGGCAGGAACCTCAGATATGTTGACCTTTCATGTGGTGGAAAGTCGCTTCAAGGAGATCCTTAAGTTTCTCAAGACGGAAGCGTCACCCAAATACCTGCGGCTGGACGATTTAACCGCCATTGATGAGTCGGCACGCCGCGATCAAAAACCTTTATCCGATTATGACGGAACGGTAGCCAACGAGATCGGCCAAAACGGAAAGTCCTTTCGGCCTGACAAAGGGGTCTATCCGGACTATACACTGGTTTACCATTTGCTCTCCTTTGATCCTCCGGGCCGTTTACGACTTAAAGTTGGATTAACGGGCAAAGACCCGACGACCCACACCGTCACGGATATCTGGCCTTCTGCAAACTGGTACGAGCGCGAAACGTACGAGATGTTTGGAATCCGTTTTGAGGGTCATCCCGATTTACGCCGCCTCATCATGCCTCAAGACTGGGAAGGATACCCGCTACGCAAAAGCCATCCTGGCAGGGCTACCGAAATGGCTCCCTATACGCACGCCTCCGCTCTAAAGCACCAACCTCTGGATGCCGGCGCTTTTGTGAAGCAAAAAGAAGGGGATCAAGAGCTTCTGGTATTAAATGTCGGCCCCCAGCACATCGGCACCCATGGTTTGATGCGTTTTATCGTCTCCCTTGACGGAGAAAGAATCTCCGATATCAATCTGGATATCGGATACCATCACAGAGGCGTTGAAAAGATTGGCGAACATCAATCGTGGCATCAGTTTATTCCCTACACAGACCGAGTAGACTATATGGGCGGCGTGGCCAACAACCTTTCCTATCTACAATCTGTAGAAACCTTGGCAGGAATCAAAGTTCCTGAACGCGCCCAGTTCGTCCGGGTGATGCTGAGTGAAATCTTCCGTATTAATAATCACCTCGTCTGGTTTGGCACGAATGCCCACGACGTAGGCGCGATGACGCCAACCTTTTATACCTTTCGTGAGCGTGAGCAGCTCATGGATGTGGTCGAGATGATCACAGGCGGCAGACTCCATCCGGCCTGGTTTCGCATCGGGGGATTGGCGATGGACCTACCCGAGGGCTGGAAAGAGGCGGTTGACAGATTTGTCAAGACCCTTCGAGCGCGTATCGGAGACTACGAGGCATTGATCACCAAGAACCCAATCTTCAAAGCCCGAACCCAAGGGGTTGGCATCCTTTCTTTAAGAGATGCCATGGAATGGGGAGTGACGGGCCCTAATCTCCGGGCCTGCGGTCTGGAGTGGGATGTAAGGAAGAAGTTCCCCTACTCAGGCTATGAGAATTTTGAATTTGATATCCCGACCGCCACGAGGGGCGATTGTTACGCTCGTTATCTTGTCCGGGTCGAGGAAATACGCCAGAGCCTGAGGATTATCGAGCAAGCTGCGAACCAAATGCCGGACGGAAGGTATGTGACGAATGATTACCGTTATGCGGTCCCTGAAAAGAAAGATACCTTAAGAGATATCGAGAGCCTCATCCATCATTTCATTAATGTGACCCGGGGGCCGAAGATCCCCAAGGGCGAAGCCTATACGGCAACGGAAATCTCCCGCGGCGAGCAAGGCTACTATGTCGTTAGCGACGGCCTCAACATGGCCTACAGGATGAGGATCAGAGCGCCCGGGTTTGCCAATGTTCAGGTCATGCCCCTCATGGCAAGAGGAGGACTCCTTTCAGACCTCTTGGCTATTATCGGTTCGGTTGACTACATCTTACCGGATATTGACCGGTAGGGGAGAAGCACAAAATATCAAGCACCAAATTACAAACAAGTTCCAATAACCAGAATTCAAAATCTCAAACCCCTCACCCCGCCCTCTCCCCCACGGGGAGAGGGGAAGGGTGAGGGGCAGTCATTTGAATTTGGAACTTTGAGTTTGTTTGAGATTTGGGATTTGAAAATTGAAATTTAGAAAAGACCCATGTTGTCCGAAGAACTACTCGAACCCTTGCAGAAAAGAATAGCGGAGACAGATCATCCCCGGGAGCTGGTTGTGGATATCATGCTGGCTTTGCAAAATCACCACGGTTATTTGAGCGACCAAGCCGTTGAAGAAGCGGCCCGGCTCCTCGATATGACGCCCCTTGAGATCGAGGAACTCGCTACTTTCTATGATTTTATTTATCGGGAACCGGTTGGAAGATTCGTCATCCACGTCTGCGATGGGGTCGTCTGCTGGATGAATGGGTATGATTCCGTGTTAAACCATCTCTTTAAAAAACTCGGGATTAAACCCGGAGAAACAACAGAGGATGGATTTTTTACCATACTGCCCACTGCCTGTATTGGTTATTGTGATCTATCGCCGGCCATGTTGATCAACGGGAGAGCTTACGGTCCTCTAACTCCTGAAAAAATCGACGGCATTCTCGATCGGTTGAGATCTGAAGCGCCGCCCCCGAGGATGGCAAGGTAAACCGAATGTATCCGCAAGTGATCTTTCAGAATCGCAAACCCAACCGAATTGCCACGATCGATGAATATCGTCAAAGTGGAGGCTATCAGGCTCTTACCATGGCCCTCCAGAAATATTCTCCAAAAGAAGTGCAACAGGCGGTTGTCGATGCAAATCTTCAGGGTCGCGGAGGGGCAGGGTTTCCCGCAGGGCTTAAATGGAAATCGGTCGCTGACGATGCTCCTTTCCCGAGGTACCTGATCACGAACATTGATGAAATGGAGCCTGGCACCTTCAAAGATCGCATCATGGCTCACGCGGACCCTCACATGATCATCGAAGGAACCATCCTTGCCGGATATGTCGTCTCCGCGGAAAAGGGTATCATCTTCGTCCGGCCTTCTTACGAAAGCAGCGCTCTGATTCTGGAAAGAGAAATAAGGATTGCTCAAGAGGCTGGCTACCTTGGTCAGAACATCATGGGAAGTAACTTCTCCTTCGATCTTATCGTCCACCGAAGCGGGGGCCGATATATTTGCGGGGAAGGGACCGCGCAGATCAATGCCATCATGGGGATGAGAGCTCATCCTAAGCAGCCACCACCGCGCTCGACAGAGAAGGGATTGTGGGATCAGCCCACGGTCCTGAACAATATCGAAACCCTGGTTAATGTTCCACACATTGTGAGGCATGGGGCAGAGTGGTTCAAGGGTTTGGCCAAGACCAAAGCCAGTTCTGGGACGAAGCTTTACTGCGTCAGCGGCAAGGTGAATCGGCCGGGCTGCTATGAACTTCCCATGGGCACCCCCCTCAGAGAAATCATCGAAGAACATGCGGGCGGGTTGCTTCCCGGGTCCGAATTCAAGGCGTGTCTGCCAGGAGGAGCCTCCACCTGCTTTCTTGGAAAAGAAGATTATGATGTCGAGATGGATTTCGAGGGCCTAAAGAAATGCCGGAACAGGCTGGGCACGGGCGCGGTCATCGTCTTCGACCAGAAAACCTGTCTGGTTGGAGCTACTTTAAATTTGATCGATTTTTTTGTCCGGGAATCCTGCGGTTTTTGTACCCCCTGTCGTGAGGGGTTGCCGTTTATCCGGGATCTGCTCTGGCGAATTGAGCACGGAGAGGGTGAGGAGGAATTTATTCCGATCCTTCACCGTATGTGTGCGCATATGTGGAAGTCTTACTGCGCTTTCGCTCCCGGAGCATCGATGCCGGTGACGAGCCTCCTCGACCATTTCCCTGAGGAGGTTCACGAACACATCAGCCAGAAGAAGTGTCCTTTTAAGTCGTAAAGGACAAATGTCAAAAAACAAATGCCAAAGGAAATCCAAATGCCAAATAGAATCCGGATGTGGAAACGCAGTAGCTGGAAAAATGGAACGGGGAAATACCAAGATTTTGAACTTTGACATTTGATATTTTTTTCAAGAAAAAACTATGCCCAAGTTAAAAATTGACGGTCTTGAAATAGAAGTTGAGCGCGGGACAAAAGTGATTGAAGCCGCCGCACGGCTGGGGATTATCATCCCGCGGTTCTGCTTCCACCCAGGTCTCGGACCTGTCGGTGCCTGCCGCGTCTGTGCCGTGAAGTTTGAGGAAGGGCCGGTCAAGGGAGTGCAGATGAGCTGCATGACGGATGCCCAGGACGGAATGGTCGTATCGACTACAGATGAAGAGGCAGCCGATTTCCGCAAACACGTCATCGAATGGCTCATGATGAACCATCCCCATGATTGTCCGGTCTGCGATGAGGGAGGCCATTGTCTGCTTCAGGACCTGACAGTGGCCGGAGGTCACGGGATACGGCGCTATCTCGGAAAAAAGAGAACCTACAACGATCAATACCTGGGGGTTTTCGTCCAGCACGAGATGAATCGCTGCATCCAATGCTGGAGGTGCAGGCGTTTCTATCAGGAGTTTGCCGGTTATCGTGATCTAGGAGCTCTTCAAATCGCCCATCACACCTACTTTGGCAGGGCGACAGACGGCCAGCTCGAAAGTCCCTTCTCGGGAAACATCATCGACATCTGTCCGACAGGCGTCTATACGGATAAACCCTCCCGCTTTACCGGCCGACGATGGGACTTTGAGCGAGGCCCTTCCCTCTGCATTCACTGTTCTCTCGGATGTCACATCATCACGAGTGCGCGCTATCGCGAAATGACACGGCTTGAGGCTCGTTTCAGTGAATCGGTGAATGGCTACTTTATCTGTGACCGGGGCCGGTACGGCTTTTACTACACCAATCATCCTGAAAGGCCACGGCGTGCGAGAATAAGAACGGAAGAGGTCTCACTGGACCAAGCTATTCAAACGGCGGCGCAAAAGATTATTCAAATCAACCAGAAAAACGGACCGAAAGCGATCGCCTGTCTCGGATCGGCGCGAAGCTGCGTTGAGAACCAGGCCATGCTGATACGATTCTGCCGGGTCCAGGGATGGAATGAACCGACCTATTTTGAAACTCCAACAATGGCCAAGAAGGTCAAAAGAGCTGTGGCAAGACTTGACGAGCAGCTGGCCGTCTCAATGCGGGAGATAGAGAAGGCCGACTTTATCCTGGCCGTCGGCGCGGATCCGGTGAATGAGGCTCCGATGTTAGCCCTTGCGATGAGGCAAGCATTTCGAAACGAGGCAACCATTGTCGTCATCGACCCCCGACCTGTTTTTCTTCCCTTTGAGTTCGAACATCTGCCGGTGGCACCCGATGATTTAGAGCCCTGTCTGACCGCTCTTATCAAAGGAGCTGTGCACCGTTCCGCTGCAGAGAAGATGGGAGAAGAAGCCCTTCGATTTTATGACACAGCCCCGGCTGAGTATCCCGATGCACCCATAAAAAACCGCATGGTCAAAATAACGCAGAAGTTAAGGCAGAGTCGTTACCCTGTCATCATCTGTGGAACGTCCATTGTCCGAGAGACAACTCCTGATGTGGCTGCGGACAGTGCATTGCTCCTCCGTGCCGCAAGGGGTCGGGCTGGACTCTTCTATTTGATGTCTGAAGCCAACACCTTTGGTGCTGCACTCCTCTCGTCCGAGGAGGGTTCCGTGATGGATGTAGTCGAGTCCATTGAAAAAGGGAGCGTCAAGGGGCTGATGCTGGTTGAGAGTGATCCTTTCCGGTCTTTTCCAGATTACGAAAGGCTGAAGCAGGCCGTTGACAAGCTCGACTTGTTTCTGGTGATGGACTATCTTCCGTCTTTTGCAGCCCGGCTTGCACATCTCTTTTTCCCAACGCAAACTCTTTTTGAGATGGAGACATCCTTTGTGAACCAGGAAGGCAGGGTCCAATTCGCTACATCCGCTTATCGCGGTGGTATCCCCATCTCGCAGATCAGCGCGGGAGGACATCCGCTCCGTGTGTTCAGGCGTGATATTCCAGGAGGAGAATCCCAGCCTGCCTGGCAAATATTGGCAAAGCTCGCCAATATCATCTCATTGCCGGGACGTGAGATGTTCTCTCTTTCCAAAAACGAACTCTGGAGTTGGATTGCAAAAGAATATCCCATCTTTGCTAATGTTCCAATTGCCGATGAACTGCCTGATGACGTTCGAGTCCATCTGGCGCAGGGGAGAGAAAAGCTTTTTCCCTCTGGTGGGCAAATCCGATCTGGAGGATTAAGCCGAGAGAATAGCACATTAGAACTTGTGATGGGGGACTGGACTTTCGGAACAGAAGAACTTTCTACCTATTCCAAATATCTCCAGCAGGTTGAAAAAGAGCCGTGCCTCTTTATGAGCCCAAAAGATGCCTCGATGTTAGGCCTTAAAGACAGAGAAAGAATCACCCTTCCTCTGGATAAAGGTCGCTTAGAGATGGAATTGCGCATCGTTGACACCATGGCTCCTGGCGTGATTGTCATGCCAAAACACCGGCAACTCGCATGGCAAAAGATAGAGAAGTGGCCGGTGAAGGTCGCTATGGGTCAGATAAGAAAATAAGGACTCTTATGCTCCTCGAATGGATTCTGGGATTCGTTTTTCTGATCGTCAAGCTGACTATCGTGTTGATCATCCTGCTGACGGTGGCTGCCTATCTGGTCTGGGTCGAACGTAAATTGCTCGGCCGGATTCAGGCCCGATACGGCCCGAACAGAGCAGGGGAGTTCGGACTCCTTCAGCCTCTTGCCGATCTCGTTAAATTGATAACGAAGGAAGACACGGTGCCACAAGAAGCGAACAAGGGGATCTTTCTTCTTGCGCCGGGGGTGGTCGGCCTAATGGCCTTGCTCATTTTTGCCGTCGTCCCCTTTGGAAGCGGTGTCACGCTTTGGGGCAGATCCATCCCTCTGGTCATTACGGACCTGAATGTCGGTTTACTTTTCATCCTTGCACTTTCTTCCATTAGTGTTTATGGAATTGCGCTGGGTGGATGGGCCTCCAACTCAAAATATAGCCTCCTTGGAGGAATTCGCGGTGCGGCTCAGATGATCAGCTATGAAGTGCCTATGGGACTTTCTCTTGTCCCAGTGGTCATGCTGGCTCGCTCTTTCAGCCTCGTCGAAATCACAAATGCACAGAGCGCACGTCCTTTCATCTTCGTGCAGCCGGTCTCTTTTATCCTGTTCCTCATCGCGGCTCTTGCTGAGATCAAACGGATTCCCTTCGATCTGCCCGAGGCTGAAAATGAACTCGGAGCGGGTTACCACACCGAGTACAGCGGAATGCGCTTCGGCCTTTTCTTTCTCGGTGAATACATCACAATGATCATCCTTGGCTCGTTAATCGCCGTCTTTTTTCTGGGGGGATGGCACGGCCCGCTCCTGCCGCCTATCATCTGGTTTCTTCTGAAGGTTGGAATCATCGTTTTTACACTGATCTGGTTCCGCGCAACCTTTCCTCGAATCAGATACGATCAACTCATGAATACCGGCTGGAAGGTGCTCATCCCGATTGCGCTGTTAAACATTGTGGTTACGGGAGCGCTGGTCTTAGGAACGTCTTAAGGATGGGAGGCGCTATGGGGACAATCAAGAATCTCGCGGAAGGCATCACAGCACTGTTGAAAGGGCTTGCGACCACGCTCAAGATCCTTTCTCGAAAGCCTGTCACCGAACAGTATCCTGAATACAGGCGGCCCTTGCCCGCGAGATCACGAGCGGTGATCGTTCTTACCCGGGACCCGGATGGCGAGGAGCGTTGCGTGGCCTGCTACCTCTGCTCGGCCGTTTGCCCGGTCAGCTGTATCTCGATGCAGTCCGCCGAACGCGAGGACGGACGACGTTACCCAAGGTGGTTCCGAATCAACTTCGCCCGTTGTATCTACTGCGGACTCTGCGAGGAGGCGTGTCCTACTCTGGCCATTCAATTAACACCTAACTTTGAGACAAGCGGCCGGGACATCCTGAAGCTCGTCTATGAGAAAGAGGATCTGCTCGTCAATCACGGCGGCAAAAACAATGAATACAACTTTTATAAACGTGCCGGCGTCGCCATGGTAGGAGATAAGGGAACCCAGATTAACGAAGATAAGCCGGTCGATCTGAAGAGCAACCTTCCCTAAGAGATAATGAAAGGATTCAAGTGGTCGAGGGTTCAAGGGGCCAGGTGAATTGATACGAATGACGATGGAGCTTATTTGTTTCAAGAAATACTCGAACCCAAGAACCCTTGAATCCTTGAACCCTTTCTCAGCAATGCCGGGGGAACAATGACTTTATACGCAGTCACCTTTTACGTACTCGCTGCAATCGTCGTGTTATCAACGCTGCTGGCCATCATCCAGCGTCAAGTGATTCATGCCGTGGTCTATTTGATTGTATCATTTTTCGCCACTGGCCTTCTCTTCTATCTCCTGGGAGCACCATTCTTAGCAGCTCTGGAAGTCATTATTTATGCCGGCGCGATCATGGTCTTATTCCTTTTCATCGTGATGACCGTCAGGGCTGAATCTGGTGAAGATAAAGGAGAAATCTACCAATGGCTGCCGGCCGTTATTTTGGGCATCATCTCTTTATTCGTCGGCGGAGTCCTGATATTCGAGATTCCCGGTAGTAAGACGGGCTTGAGCACCGGCATGGCGACTCCGTCGGCTTTTGGCCAGTTCCTGTTCAAGAATTACTGGTTCCCGGTAGAAATTGCTTCTTTCCTGCTCCTCATCGGCCTGGTCGGCGCCCTCTACCTGGGTCGCCGGGAGTCGAGGAAAGGATCGGAGGATAGACGATGATTGTTCCTTACGGAAACGTGCTCCTTCTGGCAATTATTCTGTTTCTGCTGGGAGCGGTCTGTTCCATTTCGCGAAGAAATCTCCTCATGATCTTGATCGGAGTCGAAATTATGTTAAATGCGGCCGGGCTGGCCTTTGTCGCAGCGTCCTTGAAATGGAGGCTGCTGGATGGGCAGGCCTTCGTCCTGTTTATTTTTGCAGTTGCTGCGTCAGAAGTCGCTGTCGGACTGGCATTAATCGTCTATTCGCAGCGCCGGACCGGTTCGTTGAATGCGGATCAATATAATCAGATGAAAGGCTAAAGAACGTTTAGATCGAAATGTCAAATACCAAGATCCAAATGCCAAATGAATTTCAAATGTCAAAATTTCAAAATCCTGAATTTTTGTGCCTCTATTTGAAATTTGAACTTTGGAATTTATTTGAACTTTGACATTTGGCATTTCCGCAAAGATTTCCTATGAAGACGATCTTGTTCTTCTTACTCTTCTTTCCTTTTGTGGGCGGCTTTATCCTGGCGGTGATTGGCAGGTATCTGCCGAGACGCGTTGCAGAATGGATCGCCTGCGCGAGCGTCCTCGGATCCCTGCTCATGGCCTCCCTTGCCTTTGGGGCCGCCGGCGAGAAGCGATACCTCCTTACGCTCTTCGACTGGATCCGGGTTGGCGACCTGTCAGCCTCCATGACCGTCTACTACGATCACCTCGCAGCGATTATGGCGCTGATGGTCACCTTCGTTTCCAGTCTGATCCACCTTTACTCCGTCAGCTTCATGCGCGACGACCGGGATTATGTCCGGTACTTCTGTTACATGAACCTTTTTGTCTTCTCCATGCTGGTCATCACCCTGGCAGACAATCTGGTATTCTTGTACTTAGGCTGGGAAGGAGTTGGGTTTTGCTCCTACATCCTGATCGGCTTCTGGTATTCGGACGTGGCTAATGCAACCGCGGGCCGCAAAGCCTTTGTTTTGACGCGGATCGGCGATGTGGCATTCGGCATTGCGATCGCCCTCTTTTTTCTGATTCTTGATCAACTGTCTATCTTCTCGATCAATAGCAAGGCGGCATCCCTCAGCGCCGGAACAGCCACCCTTCTGGCCCTTCTTCTATTCTGGGGTGCCGTGGGCAAATCCGCGCAGCTACCCCTCATCGTCTGGCTGCCGGACGCCATGGCCGGTCCTACACCCGTATCCGCCCTGATCCATGCAGCTACCATGGTAACGGCTGGCGCTTATTTGCTCATGAGGCTCTTTCCGGTGATCGCACTGTCTTCGAATGCCATGGTAATCATTGCTGCCGTAGCCGCTTTTACGGGCCTCTTCGCCGCCCTTGCCGCCTTAGGGCAGAAAGATATTAAGCGCATTCTGGCCTATTCGACGATCAGCCAGGTGAGCTACATGTTCCTTGGCATAGGGGCAGGCGATGTCACGGGAGGCATGTATCATTTGCTCTCCCATGCTTTCTTCAAGGCCCTCCTTTTTCTCGGTGCCGGATGCGTAATCCAGGCGCTCCACGAAGAACACGACATCTTTAAGATGGGAAATCTGCGCCAGCGTCTGCCCGCGGTCTTCTGGCTTTATCTAGTGGGATCTGTATCGCTGGCGGCGATCCCGCCCTTCGGGGGTTTCTTCAGCAAGGACCGGATTCTTCTTTCGACCTTCGGTCATCCCGAGCCGATCTATAAGTTTTTGGCTCTGATTGCCGAGATCGGCGCTGTGATCACGGTGCTTTACACGTTCAGGATGTTCTTCGTCGCCTTCCTCGAGAGACCTTCTCTCCAGGAGGATTTCAGGAAAAAGGATTTGAAGATACCAAAATTCATGGTGTGGATCAATGCTCCTCTCGCCATCCTGGCCATCTTCGCAGCCAGCCTCAATTTTCCGGAAGTCTTTGGCGGAAAATCCTGGCTGGCCCACTACCTGGCCTCTATCCCGGGGGGTATCCCTCTTTCTCCGGCCTCCGCTCCGCTCGAAAGATCCATGGAGATTGGAAGCGGGCTTTTGAACATTGCCGTATTGATCGCTGCCTATTTTCTCTATCGGCCCGAGGCCAGATTTCTCGGGCGGCCCACACCGGTGGTCTTTCGGCAACGTTTGGAAGAACTCCTCTCTTCCGGTTTCTACCTGGATCGCCTCTATCAAGTTGCATTGGTGAAACCCTATCAGGCGATGGCACGAATCCTCTGGCTGAAAGTGGATGAGGGAGTAGTGGATGACCAGTTCGATGCCACCGCGAACATCTTCCGCTTCTTCTCATCCGGGTTGCAGCTCTGGACCACGGGCAGGCTTTCGACCTATCTCAAGATGCTTCTTCTTGGGTTTACGGCAATTGTGTCTGCTCTTGCCCTTGGCTGGTATTATTTAAGATAGAGAAAGTGACTAAAGTGAACTAAAGGTACAAGTGTCTAAACGGATGACTCAATGATTCGGTGACTGATGATTAATAATTTCCCCTGGCTTACGACTATCATCTTTTTGCCCCTTGCCGGCAGCTTTTTGGCGTTGTTTTTTGCCCGCAGGCCAATGTTCTGCCGCTGGACGAGCCTCTGGGTGTCGCTGGCGGATCTCTTCCTCGTAGCATGGCTCTTCACATCGAACCTCCAACGGCACTCCTGGTCCACCGGGAAATGGTTGCTGGCAGAGGATCATCCGTGGATTGAAAGTCTTGGAATTCGTTACAGCCTCGGGTTGGACGGTATCAGCCTGATGCTGATCTTCCTAACTACCTTTCTCACCGTTCTCTGTATCCTCGTCTCCTGGAAAGAAATTAATGCAAAAGTTGGAACATTTCATTTCTTTTTACTCTTCCTAGAAACTTCCATCATGGGAGTCTTCTTGGCCACGGATCTATTCCTCTTCTATCTGTTCTGGGAGATACAGATCATACCTATGTTCTTCCTCATCGGCATCTGGGGTCATGAGGAGCGCGTTTATGCGACGGTTAAATTTATCCTGTTTACCCTTGCCGGCAGCTTATTTATGTTGATCGCGCTGACCGGTCTCTACCTTATCCATGGTGCTAAGACAAGCCTGTATACCTTCTCTCTTTACCAGTTAATTCAAACGCCCCTGGGCTTCTCTACGGAGCTCTGGCTCTATGGAGCTTTCCTTCTGGCCTTTGCCATAAAGATCCCTATCTTTCCAGTTCATACCTGGTTGCCCGATGCACACACCCAGGCGCCCACGGCAGGAAGCGTGATACTCGCTGGGTTGCTTCTTAAGACCGGTGCCTATGCCCTTCTGCGATTCGGGTTCCCTCTCTTCCCCGTGGCTGCCAGATTCTCCGTGCCCCTCCTGCTCGCACTGGGTTTGATCGGGTTATTTTACGCAGCCTGGATCGCCCTGGCACAAAAGGACCTCAAGCGGTTGGTTGCATACTCCAGTGTCGGACACATGGGCATTGTGGTTATCGGAATCGCCGTCTGGAACACGATGACACTCTCCGGAGCCACTCTCCAGATGATCAACCACGGACTGACAACTTCGGCACTCTTCATTCTCGTAGGAATGCTAGATGAGAGAGTCCATACCAGGGAAATTGCAAATTTCGGCGGGTTCTGGAAAAAAATGCCCGGCTTCAGCGCTTTCTTTCTCTTCTTCGCGATGGCTTCCCTGGGATTGCCAGGGCTCAATAATTTTGTCGGAGAATTTCTGGTTCTTGTCGGAACAATCAAGACGTGGCCCCTCGTCACATGGTTTGGTTTTGCAGGACTCGTCCTAACTGTGATTTATATCCTCACCGTGGTCCAAAAAACCGTGTTCGAAGAAACGCGAAATGAAAAATTTAGGGAACAACCTCTTGCGGATATCACCGTCCGTGAGGTGCTGATTTTGGCACCCTTGGCTCTCGCGGTCCTGTTCATCGGACTTCATCCGCAGCCCGTATTAGATCTGTTCGAAGGACCGGTGGGGGTACTGATAGGTTTTTTGAAATAACAAAAAGAAAGTGACTAAAGTTACCAAGAATATGAAATAGATTACATTTGGGATCACAAAAAAGGTGTCATTGCGAGCCCAAAGGGCGTGGCAATCTTTTGAGATTGCTTCGTCGCTACCACTCCTCGCAATGACCTACCGGGGCAAACGTAAGCTATAATATGGTCCTCCTAATAGCTTTTTGAAAGAAATTTATGCAGCCGAATTGGGTTGATATTCTTCCTCTCATCCTCCTTGCCGGAGGGGGATTTCTCGTTTTCTGCTTGGGCGGCTTCTGGAAGGCCAGACCTCAAGGCTTACTTTTCGCAGTAGCTCTGGCCACAGCCATTGCCGCAGGAGCAGCAGCCATACTGCTGAAGCCGGATCAGACCCACTTCTTGAAAATGGTGGAAATTTCCGGATACGGGCGATTCTTCACATTTCTTCTTACTCTCATTACCACCCTCAGCCTTCTCTTTTCTTACCAGTATGTGAAACTTCGGGGTATTGGAGGCGATGAATTTTATGGACTCCTTCTCTTGAGCGGACTCGGGATGATCTTAGTTGCAAGCGCCCTTCACTGGCTGGTTTTCTTTCTTGGCCTTGAAACCCTTTCGCTTTCTCTGTATGTTCTCATCGCAATCCGGAAGCCTCAATCTGCATCGAACGAAGCCGGCTTAAAATATTTCATGATGGGTGCCGTAGCAAGCGCCTTCCTCACTTTTGGCATCGCCATGGTCTATGCCGCGACGGGAAAGATGGATATCCTCCAGAGCCTGTCTCCCAATATTCAAGCGGTAAGCTCTCCGGCAATGCTCTTAGGCCTAAGTCTGATTCTGATTGGAATCGGTTTTAAAATTTCCATGGTTCCCTTTCATCTGTGGACTCCGGACGTTTACCAGGGAGCTCCTGCCCCGGTGACCGCGTTCTTGGCAACCGGCTCGAAGGTTGCCCTGTTCAGCGCACTGCTGCGCTTTGCCTTTTACTATGCCCGAAATTCCGTATGGAACGACTATGTCTTTGTCTTCTGGATTCTGGCATTTCTAACCATGGCCGTCGGCAATATAACAGCTTTAGCCCAAGTGCGCGTCAAACGGCTATTGGCTTATTCCTCCATTGCCCAGATGGGATACTTGTTGATGACCCTTCTCGCTGTCAGGGAGGGCGGGGTCCTCGCTATTATGTTCTATCTCTCGGTCTATGCTTTAATGGATCTCGGAGCCTTCGGCACTCTGGCAACCCTTTCAGAGGAAGATGAAGATCTCGATTCCCTGGAGGACTTCAGGGGTCTGGCTTACGTCCATCCTTGGAGGTCTGCTCTTCTCACCGTCTGTCTTGTGTCACTGGCCGGATTGCCTCCTACCGCTGGTTTCATCGGAAAATTTATTCTATTCCGCGCGGTTCTTCAGTCCCACTTCGTAGTCCTGGCGGCCCTTGGGATCGTGACCGTAATCGTATCCATCTATTTTTACTTCAAGATCATCGTGGCCCTTTTCATCCAGCCGGCGGAGAGAAAACCCGTCACTCCGGATCTTGATCTCTTTGCACGCGTGGCCGGCATTGCAATTCTCGTTCTGATCCTGTGGTTAGGTCTTTTGCCGTCGGCCTTATTATCCAGCATTACGCGCATCCTCCCTCTTTCCCTTCAATTAGGATGAGGGAACTCTCTATTCATCAGGCAGGGTTGCAAAACCTACTGAACTGAGATATTATTTTTCGAGACGGTATAGAAAGGAGGTTATCATGAGAAGCAAATTGCCTCTGACGTGGTTGTATTTGTTGCTGCTCGCCATATTCATTCTTCCCCCCGCTAGTTTGGCGGAAAAGAAGGAAAAATCCTTGGTGGGTGAAGAAACTCTCTACTTTTCCCTCCCATCCACGCATGACCGGCTGATCAGCTATCTCAATGACTATTATGGGAAGCACTATCTGATCATCACATTTTTTCCGGCTGCCTTCACTCCCGTCTGAACGGGCGAGATGGAGGGTCATCAGAGGAATCTTTCCCTCTATGACCGCTTTAACGCCCGGGTCGTGGGCGTCAGTGTAGATGATGTGACCACATTAAAATATTGGGCAAAAAGTCTGGATTTGACCTTTCCTCTCCTTTCAAATGTGACAGGATTCTTAGGACCCTCTTTTGGGGTGGGCCCTTCCCCTGAGATAAAAGGTTTTCCGGTTTTCAGCAGAAGGACAGTGATTATTGATATGAAGGGTGTCATCCGTTATGTCAGGGATGGTTCGCCTGACTTCAAGGATATTCTCCTCTTCCTCAAGAAAATGAACAAGGAAGGAGGAAAGCCATGAGAAGATACATCGGGATGCTTCTGTGTTTTGTGTGGATGGGCATGATGGTTGCTGCATGTGCCACCCCTGGAACGACCCAGAAACCCTACACATTCAGTCAGCAAGGGACGATCATCTGGCAGGATGAGTTTGAATTCAAGCCACCTCCCTCCGAATGGAGAGTCATTCAAGTCGAGGTAGGAGGTGAATTCGGTTTTGGATTTTTGAAAGTTGACTCAGGTCCATTCCCTTCTCAATCCATGTTTGTTTATGATGAGGAACCTTTTGGTTGTTCAAGTGAACTTGGGGAACGAGGGAGTGAATTTTTTAGGCGTTATCTATGGTCCACTGCTATGATTGCGGATATGCAAATATTAGAAAAAAAGAAGGTCAACGTGCTTGGGGGAGAAGGACTGGCCGTGGTGGCTGAAGCCAAGGACCCTGTGAAGAAGGAGAAGGTCAAGTCAAAAGTTGTATTCGGGAAAAGAGGGGATCGGGTGGTTGCCTTCTATCTTACGCAATGGCGGCCTATTGACGGAACCTACGATCCTTCGGCCTTTGAAGTCTTCGATCAGTTTGTTTGCTCTTTCAAATTTTTGAAAAAATCGTTCTACGAAACGCTGTAGTCGGACGAGCCGGTCATTGAGTCAATAAGTGATTGGGGCATTCTGAAAAAGGGTGAGAGAGATTTTCTCACCCTTTTTTGTTGAGGGGGTTCGCCTTCCTGTTGACGAAGCCAACCGTTTTTGGTATGGATAGGCAAGACTTCAAAGAAGAGGTGACCAAAGATGAAAGCGACAATTCATCAATCAACTTTAGAAGTTGTTCAGGGCGATATCACCCAACAGGACACCGAGGCCATTGGGAATGCCGCAAACTCTGCCCTGGCAGGAGGGGGCGGCGTGGATGGTGCGATCCACAGGGCAGGTGGCCCCACCCTTATGTCAGAGCTAAGAGCAAAGTATAAAGGTTGCCCTACAGGATCAGCGGTCATCACCACTGGAGGGAATCTCAAGAGCAAATATGTGATCCATGCAGTGGGACCAAGATACTCAGGATCACCCAAGGATCCTGAGCTTTTGGCAAGCGCTTATCGAAAGAGCCTGGAACTGTGCAGCCAGAACAAAATCTCTTCGGTTGCTTTTCCCTCGATCAGTACGGGAATTTACGGATATCCTGTGGAGGAGGCTTCCCGTATCGCCTTAAAGACGATCGCGGATTATCTGAAAGATCACCCGGAAATTAAATTGGTTCGATTCGTTCTCTTCGACTCAAGAACCTATGATGTTTATGAAAATGCTCTAAAGGAATTAACCAAATCTGAATAAAGGCTAATATCCAGACGGCATCACAAAAAATAAAAGTTGAATTGGTAGACAATTCAAGACGAACCCATGTCAACTTCAGTAGAGTAGAGAGCTGGCGTAGTGGCTGCGTGCTCTATCTCCAGCTCCCCCTCATCAAACCGTACGTTCGGTTTTCCCGAATACGGCTTTCCGATCATCTTCTTCCAGTGGCGTTCGCAACTCGTACTTGGCCTTCTGGTATAGTTTCCTCTGAAGTTGCCGGACTACTCTGGAGTTCACAGCCTCAACGGCAATCTCCCTCCTTCCCTTCTTCGGAAACACGATGAAAGTATTGTCCCTTCCCTCTCCCAAGGTTATGCTGCCCCTGAGATTCAAACGGTACTATGGGCAAATCCGACTCCCCTGCCGACCCGGTAAAATTTCGTCTCCTTATATCTACCGGTTGCCCTCCTGATGAGCATCGACAAGGGCCTCCCGTGTTCATTGTCGTCTGGCTTCCCCTGCGTGTCACCCCTGTTACCCCGGAAGCCCATCTATCGGTTCTGGCAGTTTTCGTCAGGATAGATGCTCCGGTCTTCCCCTTTGTAGGAGAGGGTCGACAACTCCATTGTGAATTTCGAGGCTACATCCAGGTTCGCTTGCACTGCGACCCGCAGGTTTGCTCAACTCCCTTACGGAGCCTTTGTCAGGAAACTTAGTGCTTCAGGTTACCCTTTACACCTCCCTCAAGCTACGTGGGCGAACTGCCAAACTCCCACGGACGGACTTTAACCGA
>DBZJ01000042.1 GCA_002311635.1 Syntrophaceae bacterium UBA1163 | reverse complement strand
TCCATGGATATCTTTGAAAAGTGCGCAAAAGCTACGGAATATGAATCTGGATTGAAGGAAAGTGGCTACTATTTCTTTTTTCGGAAGCTCGAATCCCCACAGGATTCTGAGGTAATGGTCAACGGGAAGAGACTGATCATGATCGGTTCCAACAATTATCTTGGACTCACCAACCACCCCCGGGTGAAGGAAGCAGCGCTCAAAGCCGTTGAAAAATACGGTAGCGGCTGTGCGGGTTCACGATTTCTAAATGGGAATCTTGAGATCCACGAAGAACTGGAAAAGAAGTTGGCCAGGTTCTTTCGGAAGGAAGCGGCTCTCGTCTTCGCCACCGGCTACCAGACCAATTTGGGAGCGATCTCTGCTCTTGTGGGCCGGCACGATGTCGCTATTATCGATAGGTACGATCATGCAAGCATCATTGATGGCTGTCGCCTCTCCTTCGGCGAGGTCAAGAAATACCAGCATAACGACATGGATGCTTTGGAGAGCGTCCTCAAGGCGTGTAAAGGGAAGGCCAAATTGATCATCGTCGATGGTGTTTTCAGCATGGAAGGCGATATTGCTGATCTCCCTGGTATTGTGAGGCTAGCCAGGGCCTATGGGGCGAGGATCATGGTAGACGACGCCCACGGGATCGGCGTTCTTGGAAAGGGAGGACGAGGAACGGCGGAGTATTTTGGCCTAGAAAACGAAGTAGATCTTATCATGGGAACCTACAGCAAATCCCTTGCCGCGATCGGCGGCTTTATCGCAGGTCCGTCAGAGGTGATCAAGTGGATCAAGCACCTGGGTCGCTCGATGATCTTCAGCGCCAGTCTCCCACCCTCCCTGGTGGCCTCGGTGAGCGCCGCTTTGGACATCATCGAAGAACAGCCCGAATTAAGAGCCCGGCTCTGGAGAAATACGCACAAGATGCTGAGAGGATATAAAACGCTCGGGTATGATACAGGAACGAGCGAAACCCCGATCATTCCCATCCTTATTAAAGACACCATGAAAACTTACCAGATGTGCAAGCTCCTCTTCGAAAATGGTGTCTTTGCCAATTCGGTCATTAGCCCTGCAGTCCCCCCAGGACGAGAGCTCCTCAGGACAAGTTACATGGCGACCCACACGGAGGAACAGTTGGATAAGGTCTTGGCTGCCTTCGAGAAGGTGGGAACACAGCTGGGAGTGATCTGACGGAAACCGACGACACGACGATATGAAACCTGCACCTTCAGGAGGTAGAACATTACAGAAAGAAGTCCCCCCAAGACGGATCATCATCCAAGAATCTTTGACTCCATTGAATGAATATTAAGAATCCTTAGAATTTTTACATTCGAATCTAATACTGAAAAATCTTTCCTCCGGAGAAAGGCAGAGATCCTTCGGGGACATTTGCTCCGGTGAATTGTTGAAGGGCCCTTTGAGGACATAAGGCGCACGTTGATTCTCAGTGCATGCAGCGAATGAGTAGAAAACCGTACGGCATGAGGTTGCTTTGAAGATTTTATCGAATAGAAATTGGTTGCAGTCGCAGGATTTTCTCGAATAGAATCCAAATAGGATGGTTATCAAAAGAGTTTCATTTATCGAAGCGGGCTCACCCGGCCTTCATTTCTTCAGCAAATTTCCCATACCGCGACTCGGTACGGTGTTGCTTCCTACCATCCTCAGGGAAAGAGGATACGAAGTAAAGGCATTTATTGAGGATGTTGCCGAACCTGACTGGTCATTCATTGAAAGCTCTGACCTCGTCTGTATCTCGACCATAACATCCACAGCGATAAGGGCATACGGAATGGCGAAACGGCTCAAGTCCCTGGATATCCCCGTGATTATGGGTGGGACACATCCCACGTTTCTGCCCGATGAGGCCCTGGAATATGCCGACTTCGTCATACGAGGTGAAGGAGAGCATGCTCTTGTGGAACTCCTTGAGTACCTGGAGAAGGGAACCCCGGCATTAACAAGGATTAGGGGCCTTTCTTACCGGGACAGGGACGGGCGGAAGGTTCACAACCCCTCCAGAGGATTTATCCAAGATCTTGACAGCCTCCCCGAGCCTGACTTCTCCCTTGTTCATAACTGGAACCCGTCAAATCCCTATCCTGTTGCGACATCGAGGGGCTGTCCGTATGACTGCACGTTCTGCTCTGTCATCAGGATGTTCGGAAGAAGCTACCGTTTCAAATCCGTTGAGGCAACGCTGAAGGAGCTAAGATATGTAGCGTCTGTATCCAAGGCGACCAAGTTCATTGTTGACGATAACTTTGCAGCCAGCAAAAAGAGGGCTAAGGAAATCCTCAGGGGAATGATTGCAGAGGGAATCAAGATGCGATGGTCCGCCCAGGTGAGAACAGATGTTGCCAGGGACCCAGAACTTCTCCGCCTCATGGCCGACTCGGGCTGCCATACTTTGTTCATCGGCTTTGAGTCCATCAATCCCAGGACTCTTGAAGCGTATAATAAAAAACAGAACCGGGAGGATATCATTTCATGCATCCGGACGGTCAAAGAACACGGTATCCATATCCACGGAATGTTCGTCCTGGGGGCGGACACCGACGATGTCGGGGCTATTTCCGAGACTGCTGATTTTGCAACAGGCCTTGGGGTAGACACGGTGCAACTCATGATTCTTACACCATTGCCGGGAACATCGGTCCTTCAAGATATGACGAAGGCCGGAAGACTTCTCCACACGGACTGGAGTAAATACGATGCCCAGCATGTAGTTTTCAGGCCCCGGCTCATGTCGCCGGCCACTCTGCAGATTGAGACCTTCAGGGCAATGGGTCGTTTTTATTCGTGGAGGTATATTCTTAGGCATCTGGCAAGATCGGACTTTCACTACGCAGCGCTCGGAATCTTTGGTAAAACAGCGGTTCATAAATCGCTGAAGGTGTCTTCCGCCTATCTTGATGACCTCGGCCTCAACACTCAATGAGAATCGTCGAAGAATAATACACCCACAAAACGAAAATGACCAAGGTACTCAATGAGCCATAAAAAAAAGAGTACTCGGCGAGATGGACGCCATACCAGATGAGGATATTAAAGGCAATCCCCGAAGATAAGAAAAAGCCATTGTCATTATTGAATTTTCTTAGAGCGTACCAGAGGAGACCGAAGTTCTTGAGAAACTTTTTGAGCCGTTTGAATTTCATCGAACGAGTCCGTTTCATCGGGTCGAGGTCTCCCCAGAGGCAATCTCTGATTCACTCTTAAAGAACGGGACACTGAGGGGTTTGATGTTCATAGATCCTTCTTTTCTTCGCGCCTTATCGCATCCGCCGTCTCCATCCCTTCGATCCACTCAATCTCGGTATCGGATCCCAGCATGATGGCCAGCCCTCGTGTTTCTTCGTAACTTTCCAGCGCGATCGTGAC
>DBZJ01000127.1:636-9845 GCA_002311635.1 Syntrophaceae bacterium UBA1163 | reverse complement strand
TCGAATCGCCATCTCTCCAATCTTCTGTTTGATCAAGCCAAAATCGGCGATCGGCTTGCCGAACTGAACCCGCTGTTTTGCATACGTAACCGCTTCTTGAAGGCCTGCCTTTGCTCCCCCCAGACACGCTGCACCCAATTGAAAGCGAGCCATGTTTAGAACATTGAGCGCTACGATATGACCCCTTCCAATCTCGCCGATAAGATTCTCTACGGGAACTTTGACATCGCTGAAGATGACGCTCCTGGTCGAGGACCCCTTCATCCCCATCTTATTCTCTTCCTCATCCACAGAGACCCCTTCATATTTGCGCTCGACGATGAAGGAGGTGAATTTCTCTCCGTTCACCTTGGCATAGGTGACGTAGGTATCCGCAATTCCAGCGTTGGTGATAAATTGCTTCTGGCCGTTCAGAATATAATACTTTCCGTCAGGGCTGAGGGTGGCCGTGGTCTTGGAGTTCAAGGCATCCGAGCCTGCTTCAGGCTCTGTCAGAGCATACGCTCCAATGTACTCTCCCGTAGCCATCTTGGGCAAGTAGCGTTTCTTCTGGTCCTTGTTGCCAAAGAAGACGAGCGGAAGAGAACCGATTCCGGTGTGGGCCCCGAAAGCGGCCTGGAATGAGCCTCCTCCCAAAGACATCTTCTCCCAGATCAGGAGAGAGCTGACCTTGTCCATGTCCTGTCCGCCATATTCCTCAGGAATATCCGCGGAAAGGAACCCAAGTTCCCCTGCCTTCTTGAGCAGGCCTGGAACGAGCCCTTCTTTCTTCACCTCAATATCATCGGCCACCGGTATAATTTCGCCTATAACAAATTCGGTAACTGCCTTCGCAATCAACTTCTGTTCTTCATTAAAGTCCTCTGGTGTGAAAACGTCTTTAGGGGAAATCGATTCAAGCAGAAACGCACCCCCCTTTACAAATTCTTCCATAATGTCCTCCTTTCGATAAGATGAACTACCAAAATCAACGTAACTCCTTGGATTCGCCCCGCTATGCAAGGTCATGCGCCGGGTGTCCTACCTTGGTGCCCCCATTATCAACGACCAAGCTTTAATGGTCAAGATCGGTCCCCAACTCCGATCCCGAATGGTGGAATTTTCTAAAACAAAACCCTCTTAGCCTACATTGTGAAAATGTACACTTATTATACTTCTAATAATTATTTTGTCAAGTGTCAGTTGCTTTCGGCTTGAATCGAAGGTAGATTAGTGTCGAAACAGATCCAAAGCTCAATAACTGCAATTCACGGCCTTCGCCTTGAATATGATCGATGCCTTATTCTAAGATAAGATAGGTGGGGTTGCCATTCTACTTGGCAACGGGGAGGACAAAATGCCTGTTCATAGGGGAAACAGCGCTGGTTTTCAACTCTAAGCATGAAGCCACGGCGCCAAGGATGAAGCATCGTTTAAGCCGGGCGATCCCGTCATCGTCGCTATGAGGGACCTCCGGACAGTTCAGCCATGGTGGAAAGGCTTCGGCCCAGTGGATTGGTTTTGGTATGGGTATGGACAAAGAAGTCGCCAATGGAGGCTGTTATGAAAAAGGAAACGATTATAGGAATGGGTGTTGTTTTACTCGGGTTTCTGGCCGTGTCTTTCTCATTCGGGGCGGAACCGATTAAAGTGGGGATAATAGACACTTACACGGGACCCGCGACGGCTTATACGTTTGACGTTCTCGACGGGTTCAAGATGGCCGTTAACAAAGTGAACGCTATGGAAGGGGGCCTGGGAAAGAAGATTGAGTTCTTGACAAGGGACGAGAAGTTCAAACCGGATATCGGTTTGGCGATGGCCAAAGAGCTCGTTCTTAGAGAGAATGTGGATATCCTCATGGGAACGATCAACAGCGCCACAGCGCTTGCCGTATCCGATTTCGCCAAAAAGGAGAAGACTCCTTTTTTCGTCACCTTTTCCAAAAGCGATAAGATTACCGGAGAGCAAGGCCACCGCTACGTCTTCCAAATTACCGAAAATACCTTGATGGCTGGTAGGGCTGCAGCCTTTGCACTCGCAAAAAAGCCTTTCGTCAAGTACTGGATTGCAGGCGATGATTATGAATACGGCCACGCGATCGCAGATGGCGTGTGGAACCAACTGAAGAAGTTAAAGCCCGTAGTGCAGTTACTCGGGAAGTCCTGGTGGAAAGTGGGGGAAACGGATTTTACGCCTTACATCACCGCTATTCTTGCGGCAAAGCCCGATTTTATCATCGTTGCTACCGGTGGTAGTGGGATGGTCAATTTTCAGAAGGCAGCCAAAGCCACCGGATTAGCCCAAAAGGTTCCTTTCTACCAGCATACTGCCATCGAGCTTTCCACTCTCGAACCCCAGGGTCTCGATGCCCCTGAAGGAGTTTATGGAACTGCCAACTACCTTTTCTATTATCCTGACACCCCTGAAAACAAAGCTTTCGTGCAGGAGTTCAGAAACACTTACAACCGGTACCCGAAGATAGGTGCCCTCTACGGGTATGTGACTGGCGTGCTCGTCGAAAAAGGTTTTGCAAAGGCTGGAAAAGTTGACAAAGAAAAATTTATCAACGCGGTGCAGGGCATGGTAATCGATAGCCCGGTAGGGAAGTTAGAGCTACGGGCATGCGACCATCAACTCATGCTCCCCATGTTTTTCGGCGTGACCAAAAAAGTCCCTCAATATCCATTTCTGATCGCTTCTGATATCGTCACCATCCCGCCTAAAGACTACATGCCGGCATGCGAGGAGATCAAAACCCTTCGCAAATAAGCTGGCGGGCTGCACCTCCCGAGGGTCCTGCCCTGATGGCGGGAGTCCCTTCCAAGGAGAGTAGGATTTGGAATTCTTGTCATCGATCTGTCCACCCGAGATTTTATGCCAGATCCTTGTGGGTCTGAGCCGGATGACCATTCTATTTATCGTCGCATCGGGCTTGACGCTTATTCTCGGGGTGCTCCGGATCCCGAACATTGCGCATGGCTCCCTCTATATGATCGGAGCCTTCGTCGCATTTAGTGTATCCAAATGGTTCGGAGGGGGTACAACCGGTTTCTGGATGGCGGTGGTCTTGGCTCCTTTTGCGGTAGCCCTTCTTAGCCTTGTCGTAGAGAGGGGGATCTTTGCACACCTATACGAAAGGGAGCACCTGATGCTTCTTCTTTTAACCTTCTCGTTTGCTCTCATCCTTGGTGACCTTGTAAAAGTAGTATGGGGTGGAGAATACAGGACGGTCCAGTTGCCGGGCTCCTTCAAGGGACCCATCCCTGTAGAGAGTTTGCCCATTCCCATTTACAACATATTCCTGGTCATCATCGGTCCCTTTGTCGCATTGGGTCTCTGGTTTTTTACGAATAAAACAAAGATAGGAAAGATTTCCCGGGCAGCGGCAGTCGATCGGGAGATGGTAGGTGCCGTAGGCATCAATGTGAGCTGGGTCTTTGCCATTGTCTTTGTGATCGGTTGCTTTCTGGCAGGTATGGGCGGAGCCCTTGTTTCACCGATCGTGAATATCACCCTGGGAATGGATCACACGCTGATCATGGAAGCCTTTCTGATCGTAATCATGGGCGGGCTCGGTAATGTATGGGGAGCGTTACTCGGTGCTCTGATCTTCGGATTAACCCAATCCCTCGGCATCTTAATTTGGCCGCAGTTTGGAATTGTATTCCCCTACGCCGCGGCTGTGACGGTGCTGCTTTTCCGACCCACCGGGCTACTGAAATCAACCTGGTGAAAAGAGGTCTCCATTGGCGACCCTAAATATTCGTGGAAAAGAATCCTGGTTAGTGCCTATCCTTTTTATTCTTCTTCTCGTTTTTCCTCTCGTCCTAACCCGGTTTTACACCTATCTCTTGGCACTTATCTTTGTGAGCGGTCTTGCAGCCATGAGCCTCAACCTCGTTCTGGGCTATGGAGGTATTTATCAATTTCACCACGCCGTCTTTTATGGTGTAGGGGCCTATGGAGCCGCTCTCACGATCACGAAGCTTGGTTATTCCCCATGGATCGGCTTCTTGGTCGGCCCCTTGTTGGCAGCCTTCATCTCTCTTGTCATGGGGGCCATCTGTGTCCGTCTATCCAAGCTATACTTTGGAATGCTTCAGATATCCTTAGGATCATTGGTGTGGGCGATTGTCTATCGATGGTATTCGTTTACCGGCGGTGATGATGGTATTCACGGCGTTTCAATGCCAGACCTCATTGGCTCTACGACGGGGTCTTATTATTTTACTCTGTTGGTAACAGCCGCCTGCTTGATCGCCATGTATCTTATCGTAAAATCTCCCTTCGGGAGCGCCCTTCAGGGAATCCGAGACAATCCTGTCCGCAGCGAGGCTGTGGGGGTCAATGTAAAGCTCCACCAACTTGTTGCTCTTGTCATCGCCGGTTTCTTTGCCGGTGTGGCAGGGGTTCTTTTTATCGTGGTTGATAATTCTGCTTTTCCCGACATGCTCTTTTGGACCCTCTCGCTTGAGATCCTGATCATGTGTCTCCTGGGCGGCTGGCTTACCTTTTTGGGGCCGATGCTGGGAGCGGCCATGATGGTGGCACTTCGAACCTTTGCCAGTACCTTTACCGAGTACTGGACGCTTATACAAGGAATCATTCTCATGCTCGTCATCATCTTCCTGCCGGAGGGAGTGCTCGGGTATGTGAATGCAAAATTCAAACAGCTTGGAAATTTAGCCTCCGGAGGAAAGGCATAAATGCTTCGGATCGAGGGGATTCAGAAATCTTTTGGCGGTTTCATGGCGGTCAACGGGGCTAACCTGGGGGTGCAGAAAGGTGAGATTGTGGCTGTCATCGGCCCGAACGGAGCGGGAAAAACGACCCTTTTCAACCTGATCACCGGAATCATCAAACCCGATGGCGGCAGGGTTATTTTTAAGGAAGAAGAGATAACGGGTTTGCCCGCCTACCGAATCTGTAAGAAAGGGATGAGCCGTTCCTTCCAGGTCGTTAACATATTTTCCAGGCTGACCGTTTTTGAGAATGTCCAAATTGCCGTGCTCTCAAGACATGGAAAGACTTTTAACCTCTTCACCCCTTCAAGAAAACTCCTGATCGAAGAGACATCGGATATCCTGCAAAGTGTCGGTCTTACCGACAAGGGACGCTCCGTGAGCGGATCGCTTTCTCATGGCGACCAGAAGGCACTGGAGATAGCCATCGCTTTAGGAGGCCATCCGGAGCTTCTCATCTTGGATGAACCGACGGCAGGCCTGTCTCCTGAAGAAACCATCCGCTGCATCGATCTGATTAAACGGTTATCCGCCGACCTGGGTTTGACGATTCTCTTCTGCGAGCACGATATGGAATTGGTCTTTGCCATAGCCAATAGGATTATGGTCATGGTCCGCGGGAAATCCATCATCCAGGGACTCCCGGCGGACGTCAGATGCAATAGAGAGGTTCAGGACGCCTATCTCGGCGAGAGTGAGAGCGGGGTATGCTTAGCGTAAACGGGATCCACACCTTTTATGGCCTGAGCCACATTCTTTTCGATGTTTCTCTCACTGTCTCTCAGGGTGAGATTGTCGGGTTGCTCGGAAGGAATGGGGCGGGCAAGAGCACAACGATGCGGAGCATCATGGGACTGACGCCCCCGCGACAAGGGACGATCACATTTAAGGCAGAACCGATTACGAGGCAGAAGGCCTTTTTGCTCGTTCGGCGCGGGATCGCCTATGTCCCCGACGACCGGCGCGTCTTTGCGGATCTCAGCGTCGATGATAATCTCGAAATCACCTTTAGAAGAAACGAAGATTGGAATAAAGAGCGTGTTTATGACCTCTTCCCGGTCCTTGGAGAAATTAAATCCCGAAGAGGTGGAAACCTGAGCGGTGGGGAGCAGCAGATGCTTGCGGTGGGGAGGGCATTGATGAGCAGCCCTGAACTCCTCTTGCTGGATGAGCCGACAGAAGGTTTGGCCCCTCTGATCGTAAGAGATCTTGAAAAACAGATCCTCAAGCTAAGAGAGACCGGGATTAGCATCCTCCTTTCGGAGCAGAATGTGAAGTCCGCCCTGAAGCTGATCAGCCGGGTCTACGTGATCGATAACGGCCGGATCCGTTTCGAAGGGTCCCTGGCGGATTTTGAAGCCAATGAGGAAATCAAGAAGAAATACCTGATGATTTAGGGTTTACCCGACAAACCCTCTCACCCTCTCTTCAAATAACCGGTTCAAATGGCGGCTGCTCTCAGGTGCCCAGCCAAAAACCTTTTCCCAGACTTCCTTGCTTTCCATGCACAGGTAGATGAAAAGACCCGGGTTGACCTCTTTCAACCACCTTGCCATTTTTCGATATATGTCCACACGGACCTCTTTCAAATAGCGGAACTTGCCGTCTCTTCCCGGAAACAATTCTCCCAGAAAGACTTCGGTTCTCGGAAAGCGTTCCTCTGCAATCGCCTTGAGGTGAGGCGGGTAACGAAACCCTCCCAGGCTGATCCAGACTACCCTTCTGGAATCGATCTGTTTGAATAGTTGAAGGATCGTCTCCCGGTATTCCTTCTCCCAACCTTCATGGTAAAGGATCGGGTCAAAATGAAATCCCAATGGATAGCCCTTTTCCTGACATCTTCTCGCGGCTTCTATCCGTGTCGTCAACGGAGCCGTCCTCTTTTCTTCCTCTCCAATCATTTTGGGAGGGTTGAGCGACCAGGAGATAACCGTTTTCCCCTGATGATCCAAATCCAGGAGGGAATCGATATTCGGCGATTTGGTCTTCAGCTCGAGAATTGCCCTTTGGCGCTTTGAAAAAAAATCGATCAGAAATTGTGAGATCGGAAAGATGGGTTCCAGGGCCAGGCTGTCCGAAAGTTCTCCCGTCCCCAACCGAAGAAGAGATGATTTATCCCTTGAGAGAAAATAATTTATCTCTTCAAGCAGGTCATCCCAGTTGGTGTATACGGTTAGGAATGGATTATTCAGGTATCCTTGAAGGACGCAGTAAGAACAATCCATCGGACAATTGGTGACGGCGTTGATCACATAGTACCCACAGCAGATATGATTGGAGGTTCCAGGACAGGGCTTCAGTCGCTTTCCGTAAAAATGAGTAATCAGGAGATATCTTTTCCCGGTCCCGATAGGATCGGACATGGAAGAAAACTGTTTAATGAGAGTCCGCTTGTCCTCAACTGTTTCGACGGGAATATTGGGTAGGGCTTTAAGAATGGTTTTCGAGACCGAATCCTTCTCAGCTTTTTCATCAAGGTAGATTTTTTCGATCTGAATGGGAAACATAGCTAAGGCCGCAACTGCGAAATTTTTAATCCTTCTGAATCATCTGCTTAAACGCCTCCTTCTCCGGAAGGACTGATAAGGCAGAAAGGATAATCTGGTATTCCTCTATGGTTTCAAATTGAAATTCGATTTTCAACCCCTTTCCCTCAAAAAAGGGAGGATGGTGAAGCGAGATATTGAAAGGCAAATCCAGGTCCTTCCTCTTTTTCTCAAAGGCTTTCTCCAATTGACTCAACTTCGGGTAACGGAGGTCCGTAAGAACCTTTTTAATACGCTCTGTTTTCTGAGACGGGGTAAGCTCCTTTTGAGAAAGGACGGCCTGAAATTCAGCCTGCGCGGCAATCTCCTTGACAGTCGAATGACTTCTCCGCGAGGTCTCTTCCAGAAGGGTGAGCAGTTCTCTCAGGCGGTTCTCGCCCAATTTGAGGGGAGAGATGAGCGAGAGGAGCGCCATTCGATCATCGGGAGATAGAGCGGATAGTCTTCGAATGTTCCCGCGCGAGACCTCCTCTTTCAGTACATAGGTTTTAATTTCGTCCTCCATCTGGGCGAGGGAGAGAAAGGTGCTCAAAATTTTTTCATTAGGCTCGAGAGAAAAAAACGGAAGGAAGGTGTTGATGACGACGGCCCGATGGATTTGAAAACGATGGATCAGCTTGTCCAGGGCGACAGCCTTTTCAACGGCATTGAACCCCCGGGTCGTCAGATTCTCATGCAGGGACAGAGAGAACAGCCGGAATTCATCCATCTCTTTCCCTTCAAACACTCGTGACTCGACCTCCAATCTCCCCAGCGCCTTCGTCACAGAAATCCTTCTGAACCCGCAAATAATCTGGTATCCACCCGGCTTCTTCCTCAAGAGTACAGGCTGGATTAATCCTGTTTCTTGAATCGAAGACCGGAGCTTTTGGAGATCGGGAAAATAATTGACAGAAAAGGTTTCATCCAACAGATCAATTTGTTCAAGAGGTATTTTTTGAATATCCATATCAACTACGATTCCATTTTCAGTTTTCATTTCCCACTCCGCATTCCGCAATCCGAATTCTGCAATGATCATCAAATCTCAATCCCATACCGTTTCATGATCTCCTGATAGCGTCTTGCCTCGGCCTCGTTTCCTCTTTTGAGAAAACCTTTGTAAAGGACGGAACATTTCTTTTTCATCTCCCGAAGTATCATTTCTCTTTCTTCGGAGCCGATATAGGGTTCTGACAAAAGCTTCTCCAGAGCCATCACTCGGTAGCGGTCATTTCCCCAGGATCTCTGCGAGAGCTGGTCCGGATGGCCTCCCCGCTTGATGATCAGCTTGCGATTGATAAAAAAAATGGGGAACCGGGCGGAGACCCTGAGCCAGAAGTCGTAATCCTCGCATACCGGTAGGGCCTCGTCAAAGAGACCGACCTTTGAAAAGAGTGTTTTTTTCAACATCGCCGAGGAAGGACTGATGATGCAGAGAGGAAGGGATTTCTCAAATATCCAGCCGGAATATTTCGCATGCTTGAGCATTGGGTTGACTCTTTTACCTTTGCGAATCCAGATCTCATCGGTGTAGCAAAGGGGATAATGGGGGTTGTCATCCAGGAAAGCCACTTGAATCTTCAGCTTCCCCTTGACCCAAAGATCGTCCGAATCCAAGAAGGCGATATACTTGCCCCGGGCGTGAAGAACCCCTTTGTTTCGGGCCGCACTCACCCCTCTGTTCGCGGCATGCTGGAGCAGTTTGACTCTTCCCCCATATCGGTTCATCTCCTCCGCAGTCCCATCGGTGGAGCCGTCATCGACGACCATCAGCTCGATGTCTTCAAAATCTTGAGTTAGGACGGAATCCACCGCCTCTTTCAGCATGGGGAGACGATTGTAGGTGGGAATGATAACGGAAACCTTGGGCATTGTATTCGATTGCGGATTGCGGAATGTGGATTGCGGAGTAACCTCTCCAAAAAATATTTCTTATTCCGAAATCCGCATTCCGAAT
>DBZJ01000127.1:0-555 GCA_002311635.1 Syntrophaceae bacterium UBA1163 | reverse complement strand
TCCGCATTCCGAATTCCGAAATACTTTAGGCGGCCCGCCGCGTCTGTTTCTTTAGTCGGCTGATTCGTTTTCTCAAAATCTCAGCCATCTTAAGATTTTCTTGTTGGAGAAGTTCGTCTCTTTTAGCTCTCAGCTCTTTCACCTTCTGCTTTAATTGGGCCACGGTTAGAACAACTTTCTCTTTCTTGGCGACAACCTTCTTTTCCTTCTTGGGCTCCGGCTCGGCAATGCCTTTGGCCGCGCGAATGGCTGTGATCAGCTCCTCTTTCTTCATCGCATGGACACCGTGGATTCCGGGCAAAGCGAGGGCCATTTCCCTCAGTTCCTTAGCGGTCAACTTCTCTAAGGGCTTCTCTTTCTTTTCCATCTCATCTCCTCCTCATCCTGGATTCAAAGGTTGAGGCTGAGGTTAAGGTTAAGAAATAATCCTTAACCTTAACCTGAACCTTAACCATGACCTTCATTTCTGTAAGGGCTGGATCCCTAATTCAACATTGAATTCAAATTGTCTCCCTGGCTCCAGATCCAGCGGCCAGTAAAGGAGCAGGCACGAGC
>DBZJ01000204.1 GCA_002311635.1 Syntrophaceae bacterium UBA1163 | reverse complement strand
ACACAAAACACTTGACGTTACCTGACGTTGTGAAAAGAATTTTTTATCGTACTGCGCTTTGTACAAGCAAGTGTCAAATCGTGTAAAAATTTTGGTGGCCAAAAAGCCGATGGAATTTTGTTGATTTCTATTTGAAGTGTTGGATCGTGGTGGGAAATCCAAAAAAGATGAGTTCAGGAAGAAGTCAACGCAAAACTTGACAGTGCCTGTAAGGTCAAATCCTGTCTTTCACAAATTATGTTGTAGCATTCCTAATGATCACCACAGCCAGCCCTCTAATACTCAAGAAGTGGCGAATCTGTCTCCATTTTTTTCTTCTGTATGCCCGACCGCAACTCCGATTCTTCCATTGCCTCTCCCTCAAGTGTGAAGTTGTTTTGGAACCTACGACCCCTCCTTCAAGATGAGTTCTTTGGCAGAGTAGAAGGGTTCTGCATAGAGATTTAGTCTGGCAAGCTTAGCTCTTAGAAGATTGGGAAGCGTTACTATAGCGGAAAGTACTATATATAAGTCTTCGCCGTCCATTAACAGTATTGCTTTTTCTGGATTTTGTTTAAGTAATTCGGGGACATTCTTTGACCATCCATTGATGGACAAAAAGAGCCCCATGGTTTGTTTGCCTGCGCGACAGACTTGACCATGTAAACCGTCAAGTTCTCGAACATTAGCAATTTCTTGGCGCCAGCGACATTCGACTATATAGTGCCAGCCATCAAATTCAAAGGCGCCGTCGATCTGCTCTGCGCCTTTATTTCGAGTAAAGCTTCCCGTCACAGGAATCGCATAGACTTCGAACACCTCCTTGAGTAAACTCTGCACTTCATAACCACGCGCTTGATGGTCTGTTGACCTTATAAGTGAATCAAATCGCTCTAGGAGGCCTATTGATTTTAATTGATTAACGAGACGGAGGTAAAGCGGATCGTCTTTGCCTCTGATCATGGAAAGAAAGTCAAGTTTTCCCTTGAGGACAAGTTGAAAGCGCGGAGCATTTTTGGTTGGCCCTCTGTGTTTTTGGTCATATGATTTTAAAAACTCTTCATTTGCTGCTTTGAGTCCGAATTTGGAGTAAGCGTATAGCATTGCCCGAATTTGATTGGTGTATTTTCTGCGGACGTTAGGAAATTGATTGACCACCAGGCCTGTCACTAACTGTCTTCGGTCTTTCTGCCGTAACCAAACTTTGTTTGGCTTAATTTCGAAACCATTGTTCACGATGATCGTGTTTAACTTTCTGCCAACTTGCACTTGACCAAGCTTATCAATGGTGGCTATCGATGGAGGGAAGGATCTTGTTGAAGTTGAGAAAGCGATGTCGTCTGCATATCTTGTGTAAATGGATTTGTTAGTTTTTGCAAGACGCTGTAAGTCACTATCAAGATGGGCACAGATCATATTCGAAACAATTGGTGATGTGGGGGCCCCTTGTGGAAGTTGGTTATTGAAGCAACAAATTTGAGCCAGTACAGTGGCAACATTCTTAGGGAGTTTATAAGGGAAACCCATAAACATGCCCCTGACTCGACCAAAATTTATCGTAGGGAAAAAGTCTTTGAGATCAACATTAAATACGTATCTCTGTTTCGTGTGCATTCTCGCATTGCTTAGTATACTCTTGGTTAATACAAAGCCGTGAACGGAGGGCTTAGGTGTGTAAGCATTTTCTAATACCTGCTTTAATTTCCTCTGGATGATCTTTAAAGAAGAAATTGGGGCTAATATGGTCCGAAGTTCGCCGTTATTTTTTCCAATTGTAAAGGTTGTGTATCGATCTGCAGGAGGTTTTCTGTAAAGGTGGTAAATCAGACGATTATAAGGAACATCCAGTAGGGTCGCGATATCTTGGGGAGTCTTAAGAGAAAGAAATTTACTCTTTAGCTGAGCTCCATCATCTGATAAAGTAACACTCACCTGAGTACCATTAAAATACGATATGGTGAAAGCAGACAAGGGAGGCAAGGCACCTGCAATTTCAATTCTGCTTATCCCAAGCGCATGTCAGTCGCGATCAATAGCGCAAGCAATAAATCGCGAAGGGGCAAATAAGGCTAACCTTTGCAGCAATCGCCGCTGGATCAGCGACAAAAATCAATTGGTACAGGTGCCTCATGTTGTAACGTAGCATAAGAATTTCTTTTTTACAAGGGGAGACAGATTCCTTTGAAAGGGTGCCTTTGTAGGGGGGGACCTGGGTCAAAGCTACATTATACACTTTACTCACAGGGAGAAATGTAAACCACAGAGCAAGGCGGGCAATTCTTCAATCGTTACATTTTGTGTTAATGCGTTTGCAGAAAGCGTGATTGGCCTGCTGAATTATTTGGACCAGTTATTTTCGGATATCTCTCTACATTGAACCCCAACTTCTCTGCCAGGGTGATTACCATTCCGGATTGCGGATTGCGGAATCTAAAGTCAAAAACTCCACACCAGTAAGCTCAAGATTCCCGACACATTCTTCCAGTATCTCGCCTTACTGCTGTGCAAGAACGGTTGAATGTGGTGAAATCAGGTTTACCGCAGAGTCGCGGAGGTCGCTGAGAAAGATCTTTCTTCTGACCCAATCGGGAGACGGCGACCTGCCTGCGCGAAGCCGCTTCGGCGAAGGCAGGTTGGATCAGAAACGCTCCCCTTCGACCATAAAACCGGGAATCTTTGAAGGCTATACAAACTATTAAGGGCCCTATCCCAGAGTAACAGAAGCCTTTTTATTTTGCGGCCTCCCTTCGGCTTTGCTCAGGGCCTTGAGCTTGTCGAGAGGCTCACCGCCAAATAGAAAATTGGTTTCTCTGCGTCCTTTGCGTCTCTGCGTTGAGAATCCTATTTTGGACAAGAGTGATCTCGCCCATTGAATTCTGAGCCTCCGGCTGCATTTGGGCAACAGCCCGTTGAATTGCAGATGACTGAGTGTACCCGTTATTTCTCCCCATCGGCTCATTTTTGAAAATTGGCAAAGGGATATCTCGTTTGCCTCTTCGTGTACTTTTCATTTCCTAAAACCCTAAAAAAGGTTTATATTACAACCGCAAATGAACAATGTAGATAATCACCATTTCGAGACGGTAATCGTCAATCTGGCAGGCCGTCCCTGTTGTTCCGAGGATCCGTCAAACAAAGAGATCTAAACAGAAAAGGGAAAGATTATGGGCAAAAAGAGACGATTATGGATGATATGGGGAATCGTGCTTGTGATGATCGGTCTTGTAGAGATTCAAACCGGAGCATATGGAGACAGTGGGAACTGGGAATTCTTCTTGAGCGATGCAGAGTGCGATTTTTATTACGACCCTGGTACCGTCTCAAGATCTCCAGAGAGGATCGTAAGGGTTTGGTGGAAAGAAGTCTTCAAGACGAAAGAAGTATTGAGGTCCAGGGGATTCGCTGGGAGTGAGTATGAGAAGGTAGTCTACCAGATAAACGTGACTGAAATAAACTGTCCGAGAAAAGAGTGGCGCAGAAAATTTTTTATGCTTTGTCCGGGAGAAGGAGACGATACTCCCTGCGCCATCCACAGGGAACAATCGGATAAATGGGCTCCTGTGATGGAAGAGCAGCCAATTGGAGCCCTGTATCGGAAGCTATGCCGATAATTCCCTGTTGCTAACACAGATCATCAACTCTTATTGTTGGCCGATCATCACCCTTTGCAGGTGTACCCGTTATTTCTCCCCACCGGCTCATTCCTAAAAATTGGCAAAGGGATATTTCGCTTGTTTCTTCCTCCTACCATCAATTCATAGTATAAATCTATGTGGGTGAAAGTTTATTGATTAGCCATGGAAAGGCAGGAGGGCTCATTTCTTCCTGGATCTGAGAATCCTTAGTACAGTCTGTCCCCTGCCTCCCAAGCCATAATAAGTTGATTGGATCATAGAATCCTTGTCACGATGGAGGATTGGTCGGGAGGCAATTCCTGCTTTGGCCATGCCAAGATGGAAAGGAGGAATGGATATGGACGAAACACAGCGGTTCAGATGGTTTCTGGGTATCGATGTTTCCAAGGAGACATTCGATGGGTGCTGTATCAACATGAAGGGGGAAAGACTTTTTAGTCTATCTACCTCGATGGACAGGAAGGGGTTTGAAGAGCTGATCAAGCAACTCTGTGGCCTGTCTGTTTCCATGGAGTCTGTCCTGGTGGGCATGGAGTCAACCGCCTGCTATCATGTCAACCTTTATTCTTTCCTTATCTCCCTAGGGTATACCGTGATGGTGATTAATCCCTTGCTTATTTCTCATTTCGTGAAGCTTCAGCTACGCAAGACCAAGACAGACAGGAAAGATGCCACTGTGATTGCACAGTTTCTTCTTCTGAACCGAGATTCCCTTTCTCAAACCATCCTCTCTTCTGACATCTCAGATCTCAGAGATCTGTCCAGGCAACGAGAGAGTCTGGTGGACCAGATGAGTTCGACCAAGAGTGAAATCAAGCGGTTACTGACCATGACCTTTCCTGAATTGGAACATATTTCGGGTATTTTTAACAAATCCATGCTCCGTCTGCTGTGCCACTATCCTTCTGCTGCTTCAATAAAGCAGGCCAAGCGTTCCAAGATAGCTAAGATACTGATACCGGGATCGTATGGGAAGCAAACCGATGTATCGGTGGACCGAATCCTAAAGGCTGCACGGGTATCTGTAGGGACGTCAAGCGCTACGAAGGAGATCATTCTCAGACAGAAAACATCCTTACTGATCCAGATGGAAGAACATCTCCAAGAGCTTACGGATATCCTCATCGAACTCTGCGAAGGGAAGGTACAGGGAGAGAAGGATATCCTTACCTCTATGAAGGGAATCGGGGAGAAGAGCGCAGTGAATTTTCTGATCGAGATAGGTGGAGATATTAAGCAGTTTGAAAGTCATAAAAAGGTGATTGCAATGGCAGGGCTCGATCCGGCCGTTTACCAATCAGGGAAGATCGATAGGAAGGGAAAGATCTCCAAGCGAGGCAATCGACATCTCAGACGGGTGATCTGGATTATGACAACGAAGGTCATCCAATTTAATGAACGATTCAAACAATACTACTTGAAGCGAATAAAGGATGGGTTGCCTTACAAAATGGCTGTGCTGGCAACTGCCCATAAACTAATTAGAGTGATCTTTGCAATGTTGAGAAACCAAACATTATTCGATCCAAGAATGAATTGATGATAGTTGACTCCCCAACTGGGCATCTTGGTAATACATGCTTTCCTTGTATTGGTAATTCTCGGCCCCTATTTATTGACATACTACTCTTCTTTTTTGTATATTCGACTCGCCCCGGAGCAAATTCTTATCACTAAAACCCAGGCGTTGCCGTCGATCAGGGAGAGGGGAGTAGCGGCCTTGTCAGGTTTCGGCGACGTGAAAACCGGCATTATTTTCTTGAGAGGTGAATCATCATGGGAGAAAAACAGCAGGAAAAGATTTGGACACGAGATGAAGTCGTTGCAGCGTTTCGGAAGATGTGGGACCCGTTCCCTCATATTGTCTTGCTGCTGACGAAGGATCGGACGATCCAGGCGGCCAACGCCAAGGCCCTGGAAATGGGTGTGAGGGTCGGCAGCAAGTGCTATCAGTTGACGGGATCTAAAGAGGTCCACGAAGTTTGCCTGGCGAATGCCGCTCTGCAAGAAAACCAGGCCAAACGGAATGTCGGTCCGTATGCCGAGCGATTTCTCGACACCTACTGGCTGCCGATTGCTGGTGAAAAAGACCTCTACATCCATTTTTCGATCGATATCACGAAATGGGCTGATCCGGCGCTCATGAAGGGCACTGTGGCTTCGGGCCGTTGACTCCCTTCTCGCCGGCGCGGCTGTTGCCACTCTGTGAGGCAGAGGAACCGTTACACGTTCTGAGGTATCATCGCCCGCAAATTGTGGCTATGTCTCTTTTGAATTGTGTTGATAGCGAGGCCGGGCCAAATTTGTCCTAAACGGTAACAAAATTGTCATTAGACAATAACCTTAAAATAAGATCTCTGTAATTTCGGACTCTTAAATTTGGCATATATTATGCCTCTCCGAGAGGAGGCGGTTAATTTCGCTCATTCCACCGCCCTCCTCCTTTCAAAACACCTTCGGGGGTGGATTAGGTAAAACCCCCGCCAATTATATTAAAAAGGGCAGGGTCAAATAGCTCTGCCTTTTTTGTTTCTTTCTTCCTCAAGAGGGAGGGCAGAGGTGCTGCGGCGAACCTAAACGGCTTATCTCAGAACGGAGAGGGTCCTCGAAATGGTCAAGGCCACGGCATTTGTGACCGCAGACATGGTTAGTTTTGAAAAGAGGACAAGTCTGACACCTACCGCTGAGGGGTCCGAATTATGTGCAGAAGATGGATTGAGACGAGATACCCATTTAGTAATAGAAAAACGGGAGGTATAAGGAGACGATGGAGGGATCATCGAACAACAGAGAGAGAAGAAGATATCCTCGGGTTTTTATTGATTTGCCCGCAGCATATCGGGATGCGAATGACTCCTGTTTACGTGGAGCGATTGTTGTGAATGCAAGTGAGGGAGGTTTTCTCATCGAATCCACCAGAGACATCCCGGTTGGTACGGAATTAAGTATCACTGTCCTGTTTCCAAAGGGGTATAGATTGACTGACTTCAAAGCGGTGGCGGAGATTGTGTGGCAGGAACCTTATTCGAAAGAAGATTTGAAAGGAAACCAATACTGGAAAGGATACCAGTATGGATTAGAGTTTATTCAGATATTTGGTGAGGATCGTTGGAAGCTGAACCTCCTGATTAGTGGCCGATTTGAATCTGAGAAGAATCCTCCAAGTCAAAGTTATCAGCCTTAATAGGGAGTTAGGTGGAGATGGAAAAGATTAAAGTCGTTGTGCATTTTAGCGATGGTAAGTTAATCAAAGGCGTTACTGAAGATTTTTTTCCGAATACGGAACGTTTTCATCTTGTTCCATCTGATAACCCCTCTGGCGGGGCAATCGAAGTATCTACGAAAGGCCTGAAAGCTATCTTCATAGTTCGGGATTTCATCGGGGACTCCCTGTATAATGAGCGGAAGAAGTATACTGAAGGAGAAAAGCCTTCTGGTAAAAAAGTGGAAGTCACTTTTATGGATGGCGAAGTGTTGGTCGGGTCAACCTTGGGTTACGATCCTAAGCGACAAGGCTTTTTCATCTTTCCGGCAGATCCCAAAAGCGACAACATAAGGGTATATGCAGTTTCCTCTGGTGTAAAAAAGTCCGCGATGCATAATTCCACTCCACGGTTTTTCTATAACCTATCGCTTTCCTAACCTCGATTCTAAAAAAAGATCCACATTCACTTGTCAAAGACCGAAGGCAGACTCAGAGACGGCTCTACCTCTTTTACGCATATTTCAAATCGTAACTGTCAACTCCCAACGCTATCCAAAGTTGAAAACTTATAGGTGGAAGCCTTACCGACGTAAGAACTTGATGAATATGCCTTACTCTGCAATGGAGTTATTTGAGGATACGGAGCCGTCAGGCAGAACGAGTGGTCGTTTCGGTTAGTCGCTTCTTTAAATCTTCAGGAATGGCGTTGTTGGCCGCTTCTAGGATCACCTTAGGCATGACACCGAAGACCTGGTAAGCATGGTTGAGAACCCGATCATCCCAAATGGCATTGATGTCGTTCTTGGTTAGCTTTTCGGAAGCGAGAGTCGGTCCCCATCCACCCAATTTGCCGACTACATAGTGATTGGCGATCCTGGCTACCCACTGACTGTTATCTTTGAACCATTCCTTTCCTGATGCGGGAAAGTTGCGCCTGTTTTCTAACAGCCAGGCCAGCGACACCATGTCGTGGGCCACCACCGACTCCGAAGCGATTACCAGGCCGTTCTCCGGCTGGAAGACGTGACCTTCATCTGGACCAAAAGTGGTGAGTATCTTATCTGCTGCGGAAAGCACCAACCGCTGCTTCTTGCGTAAGGTTTCGACGGTATTGCCCTCGGCCGTCTTCTCCTGGAAGGTGGATGCGTCCCGATGGTATTCCAGGCGTGTGTCGGTGCGCCAATAACCCACCGCAGCCTTCAGGCCTAGTGTACTACCTGCCAGCACATGACGGCCGCAACGGGGCATGAGAATGATATGCTCTACCTCTTTAAGTATATTAGGCATCATCAGGCCACGCTTCCAGTGGCGGCCAGCTGGAGCATCTTCATAAAAGGCGTCCCATCCGGCTTCTTCAAAAAAATGGATCTCCCCACCAGCCGCCTGGACGGCCCGGGCCATGCCAGAAGCCTCCATCAAACGGCGGGAACTGCCGGTAAGTCCCTTGGGCGAGAGTTTCACGTGCTCGATACCGGACATGTCTCCTACAATCACCCGACGGGCTCCCTTTTGCTTGAGGAGCTCGACCATAGCTCCGATGGCGATTGGGTTCGTCGTGGCCGGATAGGGATTGCCTGAATTAAGGGCCGGCTTGATGAATACAGAATCGCCTTTGGACAGCCAGGAGAAATCGGTGGTTGCTCCGGCTGCGGCTCGAACCGCCAACTTCATAACCTGTTCAGAAGCCCCTCGGCCCACCCCAGCCAGAAGGACTCGGATTGGCCGGCCGGATGCAAGCGACTTGCCCTCTTGAAGAGTCTGGGATGCACCTGCAACACCTTTCCACGGATAAACAACCATCGCTGATACTCCTGCCATCACTTTTAGAAATTCTCTTCGCTTCAAAAACTTCCAATCCTTTCGGAAAGAGGCTTTGTATTCCCCGTGTAAAACCTAATCGAAAGTTCACCCACTTTGATTTCCAAATTAAAACCAATATAACATAATAGAAGCGAACATGCTCTCTTCTATATACCTGTAGCTGAATTTACAAAGGGCGAAGGTTAATATACGCCGGTCGAATTCCAGATAGGCAAGTGTACCCGTTATTTGTCCCCATTGGCTCCTTTTTGAAAATTGGCAAAGGGATATTTCGCTTGCTTCTTCGTGAAGTCATCAAGTTGAGAATACATATCGCTATACCGGATTCCAATCGGTAATCATCGGCAAACCCATGAGAAGATCCTCTCCGGATTAAAGGAGGCCTCCGATAAAGGGGTAGGGCCTAATAGGGTCTGGTACAAACTGACGAAATATGTTAAGCCTCAAAAGGAGGCAAAAACAAATGGCAATTAAGACAAACAGTAAATCTAAGCCAAGACGGATTAAGGAATGGCATCCTGAGAGTGGCAAAGGTGAGAGACCACTTGATGATTGGAAGCGGCTTATGTCTGAACCTTATGAACAAGAAGTAATCAAGACAGAGAAAGACCCTAAGAAGCCATAAGTAAGTAAAATACACCAGATGCAATAAACATCATTTTCCAGGTTTCGTAATCAGCAGGCCAAGGGGTGTAAAAAATCAGTTTATCACGATTGGCCTGCCAAATTACTTGGACCAGTTATTTTCGAATATCTCTCCACATTGAATCCCAACTTCCCTGCCAGGGTGATGAGATTGGGGGAGAATAGCTTCGGAGTCCCGTTCTCCCACCAGCACTTTTCAAGATCCCCGACACATTCTTCCAGTATTTCGCCCATTGAATTCTGGGCCTCCGCCAGGGAAATCTCGAACCCCCACTTTTTTGCCAGGTCGAGGAGTGTCATGGCCTCCTCAGCCACCTCTGACTGACGGGAAAGTTCAGAACCCTTGCTTTTCTGAAGGGCATTCATCCTCTCCATTAATATCTTATTCAAAGCTGAGAGGGATTTCTCCCTCCTCAGCTGATACCCGCGCTCCTTTGCCTCTTCGATAATCCCATCAATCTTCCTTCTTTCGACCGTCCCTTTAAAATCTCTTCTCAGCTCCTTTATTTCTTGAAACAAACGATCGCTGAGTGTGACTTCCGCCGCCACACGAATCTCATACGGAATCTCCAGCCCCTCTCTGGCTAAGGCTTCAACAGCCAGTTTCGTCCGGTCAAAAAGGTCAGCGTAGATCTGGCAGTGTTCTTCGAATTCTTTCTGGATCAGCTTTTGGAAGATGGCCTGTCTCTCGTCCTTAAAAGTATCGCGCATGGTGAAGACCTGATCTCCGAACAAGGAAGTAAGAACCTTGGCGATCTCCTCCCTACCTTTTCCAAATCCCTCGTGTCCTTTTTGCTTCAGGACATCGAAATGAAGGCCCTCCTTCTTTTCCGATACCCAGGTGCGAAAAACCTCGCTCGTCGATGGAATCAGTCCAAAGAGAAATTCTTTTGGCTCCGGGATGATCTCCGAGGTCACCCTTACCTGGCCTATGACCAACAAATTCTCTTCTTTCTGAATCTTTTCATACTGAATTTTTTCCACCCGATAGGAGAAGATTTTTTTCTCTCCCTCCCCGCCATCGAGCAAAGAAGTGATGGCAAAATGGTTCACGACTTTTTCGGATGTGACCCGTTTCGGTCTTACCAAACGCTGGTAAACTTGATCGCCCTTCCCCATTTCAGGAAGATTACTTTCTGCTTCAGATAGATGTTCAAGGAATTTCTTCTCAATCTCTCCCTTTGCCAGCTCTTCTGCCAACTGGATCGCCCTTGCCGCCCGCTGAAGGATAATGATGGTCTCCAGCCCTGACAGGTCTGCAAAGAACCAGCCGCAGCTCGCAAACATCTGTAAGGCGTGCCTCTGCATCTCCAGGAGCTTAAGTCCCTTGATCCTACCATTTTCGTCAAGGCCTTTGAGCCCGTGCCGTTCAAAGAAGCTTTTGATTCTTTGGGGAGAACGATTAAGGACGATTTCAATATAGCCGTTTCTGGCTTGCCAGACATCCCGAAATATCTTTTCTCCTTCTTTCTCAAAGACCAGGCTGAGTTCATCCCTCAGAAGATTAAGGGCTTCCCTTAAAGGTCCCCTCCATTTCTGATTCCATCCGGGCCTTCCTCCCGTACTGTCCCCGCAATCTTCTTTCCATCTTCCCACCCCATGGTTGCAACTCCAGGAGGTTCCCTCTCCCTTCGGCCCCTCATCAATCTCCACCTCATATACAGGAGGAAATCGCTTCAGAAAAGCCCCATAATTGACGATCTCCACCCCACGGGAAGGAAAGCCTTGATGGAGTGCGTAAGCGAGGGCCATATCGCCGAATTTCTTGTGGTGTCCGTAGGTTTCACCGTCCGTTGCAATGTGAATCAGTTGTGGTCTTTCTGCCGACTCCTGGTAGAATTGCAGAAACCGATTGCAGAACGTATTGCCGTCATTTAAGAGATCCCCAAACGCAATCTCCTTCGAGATGATCCCGTTATAAAAAAAGAGGTCGATGAACTGGTCTAAGAGTTTTTTCCCGGACGCATCCTGCATAAAACATCGGTAAGGTTGGGAAGGGTCGATTCGACCTTGCGAAACATCCGTCCATCGCTTTCCTCCGAAGGGCCTTACCCTCGACGCCTGAAAGGGGCTCAGGATGAGATAGCCTATTCCGTGTTTGACCAACACCTGAAGGGTTGCGTAATTGACGGCCGTCTCGGGAAGCCACATCGCATCAGGCTTTCGATGGAATCGTTTCTCAAAGTCGGCCATTCCCCAGAGAACCTCGGTTTCCTTATCCCTGTCGTTAGCCAGGGGCAGGATGATGTGGTCATAGACCTGGGCAATGGCATTCCCGTGGCCGAACCGCTTCAGGCTGAGCTGGTCTGCTTCAAGGATCTTCCGATAGACAGAAGGAAATGTCGTCTCCAGCCAGGGGAGGAGCGTCGGACCAAAATTGAAACTCATGGAGGAGTAGTTATTGACGATATCCAAGATCTTCCCTTCCCCGTCAAGGGTCCGGGCATAGGCATTCGGCCGATAACACTCCAGGGCGATCCGTTCATTCCAATCGTGAAAGGGATGGGCGCTCTCTTCTGTTTCGATGATTTCAAGCCACGGGTTCTCCCGGGGAGGCTGATAGAAATGACCGTGGATGGCGATATAGGCGTCTTTTTTCTTCGAAGGATCGGCCACGAGTAACCTCAATTTATTATCTTACAGAACATCTTCCCGGATTTCAAAACAATTTTTGGTCCAGAAAAAAGGCAAAAGATATTAGAGGAAAAACCATCCAGGGAGAAAGATTTTTTTCTATTATCTTCAATGATGTTATGGTATGCTGATTTTCCGGGCTCTTGTAAACGATCCACCAGATAACAAAAGAAGGGGGTTATTATGGATGAAACGAATGAGAAAATAGAGCAAACGGTGCAGAAATACCTGCTGTTAATGAATATGATTGGTATCACGGAGGACCGTCTCGTCCGTTCTGAACTGGTGTATCTCATTGTCAATATTTTTATCTTCTTTACTTCGAGTATCTCTCTTCATACCCTGAAACCATTCGGCTCATCCTATTTCTACGTAAGCACCTATTGCTTCCTGTTTTGGTTCGTTATCGGCATGTTCGTTTGCATATTATGGATTGCCTCCGCGATGAGGTTGCAACTTAAGTTGAAGCTTCGTTATTTTCAAGCCAGATATCTTGAGCGAAAGATGGATTCATCAGGCGAGAGCTTTTGTTCTGATGAGGATATCTTTTTTGATCCCAAAATACGGAATATAGAGAGCCCTGATAAGAAGGAGCTCCTGCAGTATCCTGTGAAGGGTCTCTGCCGGATGGACGGATTCATAGGCGCTGCTAAACCACGCCACCTCACCTGGATTCTGCCGAGTGTTTTCTTCGCCGTCTATCTGTTGACTTTCATAAGCGTCGTACTGTTTAACATAATTGGGGTGTAGCATCCTCAATCCACACTAAATGAAATACCATCCCCAATGGCCTTTGAGTTGAAAACCATCGTCGTATCAACCTCCTCACGCCAAGCTCCAGCAACAGGATATAAGAAGGCCTCTTTATATTCGCTTACAATGGGAGAGCTCAACTCCTTACCGGTTACTTCCTCCATCCTACTTTTTTGGATCTTTGGTTTCGTAAATGCGTTTCTTGATCTGGCCGATCTCCTTGGTAACGGGAATCTCTTTGGGACAGACCTCCGTGCACTTCCACAGGGTCTGGCAGCCCCAGGCGCCATCCTTGCGGTCCAGGAGGGCAATCCTTTCCTCCGAACCCTCATCTCTTGAATCAAAGAGATACCGAAAAGAGCGGACAAGGGCAGCAGGGCCGACATAGCCTGCCGTCTCCGTATTCTGATTGACGGGGCAGGCTGCCGTGCAGCAGGCGCAGAGGATACAACGGATAGCTTTCCCAAGAAAGTTCTGCTGCTCCGCCGACTGACTTCTTTCCTGGTCGGGTGGAGGAGCTTTTGTGATCAGATAAGGCTTGATCGAATTGTACTTCTCAAAGAAGGGGTCGAGATCCACGATCAAATCTTTGATCACCTTAAATACCGGAAGAGGCTCGATCAGAACCTCCTCTTTATAGTCCCGGGCCAGCTTCTGACAGGGAAGGCCGCAGATGCCGTTGATCCTCATCCCGTCCGATCCACAGATGCCATGGCCGCAAGACCATCGGTAGGAGAGCGTCGGGTCTTGCTCCCATCGGATCCGGTTGAGGCAATCAAGAAGTCGATCCATCGAATCGGCCTCCACCTCATAGGTCTTGTAGTAAGGCTTCTCGTCCTTGCCCGGATCAAAGCGAAAAATTTTCAATTTGATGAGCATATATAACCCCGCACCGAGATTGCTTCATCCCGCGAGGCGGGATTCGCAATGACAACCTGTTATATCTAGTGCAGTGAATCCATCACTTCTTTACGTTGTTTCCGAGGCCGTCATTCCCTCCCCGTATCAAGTACGGGTTAAACTCCGGCGGGAATCCAGCTTAGAAACACTGGATTCCCCCGTGCCAAGCACGGGGCAGGCTTAGTCAAGCCCGGAATGACAAATAAAGGAAAGAAATTCCTCTGAATGACTGCATTGGTTATTTGTCCCATTCATTATAAACAAATTCAGGTTTCGCTACTCTTCAATCCGCAATCTGCAATCCCAAATCTGCATTTTCTCAATACACCCTCGCCTCGGGTTGGAATCGCGTGATCTTCACGGGTTTATATCTCGCTTCAGGTCCCTTTGGGGTTTGAAAAACGAGGGTATGCTTTAGAAAGTATCGATCTGCTCTCGACGGGAAGTCCTCCCGATAGTGGGCTCCCCGGCTCTCCCTTCGATGGAGGGCGCTGAAAAGGATCACCTCCGAGAGGTCAAGCTGATGGCCCAGCTCGAATGCCTCCATCAATTCATAATTGAAGGTCTTTCCTTGGTTCATCACCCCAATCTCTTTGTAGCGCCCTTTCAGGTTTTGGATCTCCTCTATCCCCCTTTTCAAGCCTTCCTCATTTCGAAAGACCGACCCGTAATCCATCATCACAGACCGCATCTCTTTTCTGAGGGGATCGATTTTCTCTCGGCCGTGACGGCTCGATAATCGGGCGATCTTTTCTTCCGCCGATTTCAGGCTGTCCTTCGAGGCGGACGGATGATCAATATCCTTGATCTTGTCTTTCATCACCAACCCGCTTCTTCTCCCGAAAACAAGCAAATCGAGGAGCGAGTTGCAGCCGAGTCGGGTTGCCCCATGAACCGACACGCACGCGCATTCTCCGGCGGCGTACAGTCCCGGTACGATCGAACCATTCTCATCGGCCAGGACCCTTCCATCGACGTCCGTGGGGATGCCTCCCATCATATAATGGCAGGTGGGCGCCACCGGAACCGGGTCGTAGACCGGATCAATTCCTGCGTAGATTCTGGCAAAGGAAGCAATCTCCCAGAGTTTCTCCTGAATCTTCTCTTCCCCGAGATGAGTGAGGTCAAGATGGACATAGCCCTTTCCGCCAATCCCCCTTCCCTCTCGGATCTCCGTGAGAATCGCTCTGGAGACGACATCTCTCGCCGCCAGATCCTTGACGGTCGGGGCATATCGCTCCATGAACCGCTCGCCCAATCGGTTGCGCAAAAAACCGCCCTCGCCTCTTGCCGCTTCGCTGACCAGAATGCCCAAAGGGTAAAGCCCTGTGGGATGAAACTGGACAAATTCCATATCTTCGAGCGGAATTCCCAGGTTGTACGCCAAGCTGAAAGTTTCCCCGGTGGTTGCATTGCCATTGGAGGTTGTCGTGTATACCTTTCCGCACCCTCCGGTGGCCAACAGAACGGCCTTGGCCTGAAGAAGATGGATTTCTCCTGTAGCCAGATCGTAGATCACCACTCCCACGCATCTTCTTTTATCCATGACCAGCGAAAGCAGGTAGTGCTCAGGATAGAATTTTGCCTGATGGCGGAGGCACTGGTCGAAGAGGGTGTCGAGAACGACCCTTCCGGTATGGTCTGCGGCATAACATGCTCTCTTTACGGGTTTCTTTCCATAATCCCGGGTATGGCCACCGAAGTTCCGCTGGGCGATTTTTCCCTCGGCGGTCCGACTGAATGGAACGCCCATGTGCTCCAGCTCATAGATGGCCCTCGGCGAATCCTTGACCAGGATCTCGATGGCATCCTGATCCCCTAAGTAGTCGCCGCCCTTGACGGTATCGTAGAAATGCCATTCCCAATGGTCCTCTTCCTCATTGCCGAGAGGGGCGGTAATCCCTCCCTGGGCCGCTCCGGAGTGAGATCGCGTGGGAAGAACCTTGCTGACCACAGCCACGTTGGCCTGCCCCACACACTCCACCGCTGCCCGAAGTCCTGCCAGGCCGGCTCCCACAATGACGATGTTATGCTGGAAGATCATTTCGATCGCTCTTCAATTGGAATATACGGACAGGCCTGGGGACCGCAATAGGTCCCCACATAATCTGCATCCGGACGATAGAGCTCGGGCTTGGGTTGGGCTTCGGCAAACTTCTCTTCAATGATATGGGCTGTCCAGCCTGAGATCCGCGAGATGGCGAAAACAGGGGTGTAGAGGTCGATCGGGATCCCCATCATGTAATAGACCGAAGCGCTGTAGAAATCGACATTGGGATAGATATCCCTCCCCTTCAACTTTCTAAACTCCTCCTTGGTAGCCGCCTCAACCGCCTTCGTCAATTCAAGCCATTTTCGATCTCCCAGACGATCTGCCAGCCGGCTGCATATCCCTCTGAGGATCGTCGCCCGGGGGTCCTCGGTGTGATAAACCGCATGACCCATGCCCATCACCTTGCCTCCCTTTTGGAGTCTTTCGGAAACCCAGGATTTCACGCGAGCCGCATCTCCAATCTCGAGAAGCATCTTCATCACCTCGCTATTCGCTCCGCCGTGAAGCTCTCCGGAAAGCGCTCCAAGAGCGGCTCCGATGGAAGCGTAGAGATGGGCATGGGTCGAGGCCACCTCCCGACCCGCAAACGTGGAAGCATTGAAAGAATGCTCGGCATGGAGAATCAGACAGATATCGAAATCCCGCCCCGTGGCTTGGTTAGGGAGAGATCCGGACAACATGTATAAGAAATTTCCCGCATGGGTCAGTTCAGCATTGGGATGAACTGGCTTTTTCCCCTTTCGAATACGATCCCACGCAGCCACAACGGCGGGCAGCTTTGCGATGAGCCGGATTGCTTTCTTGAAATTGGCTTCTCTCGTCTCATCGTGCAACTGAGGATCGTGGCTCGCCAGAATAGGAACGGCTGCCTGCATGATGTCCATGGGATGAGAAGTCACCGGCATCGTCTTCATAAATCGATAAACGACCTCCGGAATCTCCCTTTCGAAGATCAGCGCCGACTGAAACTTTTTCAGCTCCTCCGCTGGCGGGAGATGGTCATAAAGCAGAAGGTAGGAGACCTCTTCAAAGGTGGAATGAACGACAAGATCGCAGATATTTAACCCTCGATAGATGAGGTTCCCTCTCTCCCCGTCGACATCCGAGATGCGCGTATCTGCGACCTTCACCCCCCGAAGGCCGATATTCTTCGTTTCCTGTATCTGCTCCATCTTTTTTATGAATCCTCCCGCATGAACCTTCTAAAGTAAATCTACATCGCCGCGGCAAAAACATCAACACCCAAATCCAATATAAAATTATAAAGAAAGGATTAGGAAATAAATAAGGACGATTCGGTATATTGCTTTAAAAAGAACCTTATTTTGTGTGGGATCTATTCGATCTAATACAAACGCGTTAAATCATTTTGCATGTAGCGCAAGGCTTTAGCCTTGCTTAAAGCAACCCTAAAGGGTTGCCCTACAAAATATTTAGTGCTTTTGTATTAGATTACACATCCTCACCCCGGAGACTGTGCCGCAATGATATGTAAGCTCTGTCAGTCTGTCATGCCGGACTTGAGAAGCCTGCCCCGTACTTGATACGGGGGCATCCAGAAGCCGTCAAAAAACACTGGATTCCGGCTGGAGTTTATCCCGATGAAAATCGGGGCCGGAATGACACCCTCTTATGAAAACCGTAGTTTATGGAAAGACACTAATTTGAGAACCCAAGCCCGTGAGCCAACAGGCGGCTGGGTGAGAAAGCTTTAGAGCGGAACCTTTTATCGGGTAAATTCATGCGTGTCTGCCTCATCAAAACCTCAATTCCAGTGACAAGAATGATTGACGCTCCCTCTCGAAAATCCGCAATTCTAAAGCTTTCGAAGCTGGTCGCCTGTCTGCTCACAGGGTCTATCGTAGAATTGGAGATACTTCCAGATTTTAGGCTTGACGTTTCGTTGCAGAGGAAGCGGTATGGTTCAGCAACCCTCCTGCCAGGAGGATCTCTATTTCTCTTTGGTTGAGCCCGTGCAAAACTTCAAAGGACCTCTTCTGGGTCTCGTTTTCAATCGTGAGAAGACCGCCTGTCCTCAGTCCTTTCCGCAGACCTGCGATCCGGAGATAATCTCCCTGCTGGATCCTTATAAATTCATCAGGATCTTTAAAGGCCAGAGGAAGAATTCCAAAATTGATCAGATTGGAACGATGGATGCGGGCATAGGATTTTGTCAGGATGGCTTTGATCCCGAGGTACATCGGAGCCAGAGCGGCATGCTCCCTGCTCGAACCCTGTCCATAATTTTCACCCCCTACTACAAACCCGCCTTCCAATTGCTTTGTCCTCTTGACGAAGTGGGCATCGATCCTTTCGAACAGGTGTTCTGAAATGGCAGGGATATTGGATCGGAGAGGAAGGACCTTGGCCCCGGCAGGAAGAATATCGTCGGTGCTAATATTGTCCCCCACTTTCAGAATAACCGATCCTTCCATGCAATCCTCCAGGGGACCGCGAAGGGGCAAAGGCTTGATATTGGGCCCTCGCTCGATCACCACTTTTTCCGGCCTTGAACGGGGAGAAAGAATGGGGCTGTCATCGATGAAGAATCTCGAAGGCATGGGGACACGAGGTGGTTTCGGACCCAATTTTCTGGGATCGGTGATGGATCCCTTCAGGGCGCTTGCGACGGCCACGTAGGGACTTGCCAGATAGACCTGATCTTCCGGTGTTCCGCTCCGGCCCGGAAAGTTCCGATTCATCGTCCGGACGGAAATGGCACGAGAGGGAGGGGCCTGTCCCATGCCGATGCAGGGGCCGCACGCTGACTCCAGAATGCGTGCTCCGGCGCCGATCAGGTCGGCCAACGCCCCATCCCGGGCGATCATCTCAAAGACCTGCTTTGAACCGGGGGTAATGGTGAGGCTGACGTCCGGATGGATCTTTTTCCCCTTTACGATTTTAGCGACACTCATTAAATCGAAGTAGGAAGAATTGTTACAGCTCCCGATACAAACCTGCTTGACCTGTTTTCCAGCCACCTCTCTGACAGGACAGACCCTGTCCGGGCTGGAAGGTTGAGCAATGAGAGGCTCCAGCCTGCTGACATCGATTTCAACGATCTGATCGTATTCCGCATTTTTATCCGGCTCGAGGGGAATCCAGTCTTTCTTCCTGCCCTGCGCTTTAAGGAATTCGAGGGTTCTTTCGTCGCTTGGGAAGATCGTGGTGGTGGCTCCCAGTTCCGCTCCCAGATTGGCAATGGTAGCTCTTTCCGGGATAGAGAGGCTCTTCATTCCCGGCCCTCCAAATTCAAAGATCTTTTCCACCCCTCCTCTAACGCTTAACCGTCTCAGCAGCTCCAACATGATATCTTTTGACGCGACCCAGGGAGGAAGCTTCCCCTTCAGATTCACTAAGACGACCTGTGGCATCTCGAGGTAGTAAGGCTCGCCCGCCATGGCCAGGGCGACGTCCAGTCCGCCCACTCCAATGGCGATCATCCCCATTGCACCGGCATTGGGAGTATGGCTATCCGAACCCAGAAGGACCTGCCCGGGTTTTGTAAATCGTTCCAAGTGGACCTGATGGCAGATGCCGTTGCCGGGTTTGGAAAAGAAGATGCCGCATCTCGCGGCAAAGGTCTGCAGGAATCGGTGGTCGTCGGCATTCTCAAATCCGGTCTGAAGCATATTGTGGTCCACATAGCTGATCGAGAACTTAGTCCTGACCCTCGGAATCCCCAACGCCTCAAACTGAAGGCAGGCCATCGTGCCCGTGGCATCCTGCGTGAGGGTCTGGTCAACGGAAATGGCGATGTCTTCATGGGGCGTTAATCTCCCGCCGACCAGATGCGTCTCAAGAATTTTTTGTACGAGATTCTTACCCATCGATCCCCTTCCTTTGCACCAAGCCCAGGAATGATAATCGATGCCTCTCCAATTTGTCAATCAAATCTCCCACAGCGTTATTCGAACTACCTATAATCTTAAGACATTACACCTCCGTCATTATTTTCTTGACAAAGAATTGCGACATATGTCATTATAATAATGACAAATGTCATATTGAACAGAGGAGGCAAAATGCAATTAACTGCCATTGAAAAAATATTAGGCGGACAAAGAGTGCTCCATATGAGAATACAGAAGCGGCAAGACTTGATCACGTTGAGTGATCACGGGGTGACGAAAAGTGCCCTGTTGAATCTCGCGAGATATTTGTCTTTTCCGATAGATCAAATGGCAGCACTTCTACCGATCAGCGGGCGGACCATACAAAGATACAACTCTCGCCAACATTTTAATCGCGCCGTATCAGAACAGATTTTACAAATTGCCGAAGTGGTTGCAAAAGGCGTTGAGGTCTTCGAAGATAAAGACCATTTTCTCCTCTGGATGAAACAACCTAATGTTGCACTCGGGAATAGAACGCCTCTCAACCTACTGAGCTCAAGGTTCGGGACGCAAATGGTCCTCGATGAACTTGGGCGAATCGAGCACGGGGTGCTCTCTTAGTGCAGGTTTTTCGGATTGCTAAAACTCGATCCATTCGCGATCTATCAGGAACCGGAGCAAGGGTGTATGGGGGAAGATGGAATCGAAAGGATATCCCTATCGTTTATACCTCAGAAAATAGATCGCTTGCCACATTGGAGTTTTTGGTTCACGTCCCTTTATCCCTACTACCAAACAATCTAAGTATTGCCTGTCTTGAAATACCGGATGACATCGCTGTTGAACAAATCTCGATAGCTGTTCTGCCAAAGAACTGGCGGGACTACCCCGCCCCCCCAGAATTGGCTGACTTGGAATCCGAATGGGCCATAGCCATGCGTTCACTTTTGCTTCGTGTCCCTTCGGTGGTTGTACTGGATGAATTCAACATACTGATCAATCCAATGCATCCGGACATGGACAGAGTGGTTATTACCACTGCCGAAAGTTTTATGTTTGATAGACGCCTGCTTCGAAAATAAAGGAATTCCCCTCTTCTCCGTCAGATGGATTAATCAGAATGAACCACAAGAAGGAGGCCAAAGATGACGAACTCAGATCAAAAATACCGAGTAGAGAGAGATTCGATGGGTCCTGTCCGGGTTCCGAAAAAGGCCTACTATGGGGCCCAAACGCAAAGGGCGATTGAAAACTTTCCTGTGAGCGGTTGGCGATTCGGAAGGGAGTTTATCTACGCCCTGGGCCTCGTCAAATTTAGTTCGGCCAGGACGAACCGCGAATTGGGCCTCCTCGAAAAAAGAATCGCCGGGGCGGTCGAGAGGGCCGCTCAAGAGGTGATGGAGGGAAGATGGGATGACCAATTCGTCGTAGATATCTTTCAAACCGGCTCCGGGACGTCCACCAACATGAATGCCAATGAGGTGATTGCCAATCGCGCCAACGAGGTTTTGGGAACCAAGAAAGGCATCTACCGGCCCGTTCATCCCAATGACCATGTGAATCTGGGCCAGTCGAGTAACGATGTCTTCCCTTCTGCCATCCACATCGCCTCGATCACCCTCCTCCAAAAACTTCTCCCGGCGCTAAGCGATCTCCATACGGCTTTAAAGAATAAAGGAAGAGAATTTCATTCCATCCTTAAAATCGGGAGGACCCATCTCCAGGATGCCACCCCGATCCGATTGGGTCAGGAATTCGGGGGGTACGCCCGCCAGGTGGAATTGGGCATCCATAGAATCCACAAGGCCATGAGGTCCCTGTTTGAACTTCCATTGGGAGGGACAGCGGTGGGCACGGGGATCAACACGCATCCCCTCTTTGCAAAGAAATCGATCTCCATCATCAATCGGGCGACCGGTTATCCATTCCATGAGGCGATTGACCATTTCGAGGCACAGGGCGCTCGAGATGCCGCGGTCGAGATGAGCGGGGCTTTAAAAACGGTGGCCGTCAGTCTGATAAAAATCGCCAACGACGTCCGGTGGCTGGGTTCAGGCCCCCGGTGCGGAATCGGAGAAATCCATCTGCCGGACACCCAGCCCGGTTCTTCGATCATGCCCGGGAAGGTCAATCCGGTTATCCCGGAATCCCTGATCCAGACATGCGTTCAGGTGATCGGAAACGACTCGGCCATCTCGCTGGCGGGGCTCAGCGGCAATTTCGAGCTCAACGTGATGATGCCATTGATCGCTTACAATCTGCTGCAGTCCCTGTCTCTCCTCGCCAGCGGAGTGGACAACTTTTCGAAAAAATGCGTCAAGGGATTGAAGGCAGACCGCAAGCGCTGCGAAGAGATGATCGAAAAAAGTCTGGCCCTTGCCACGGCCCTGACGCCGGTCATCGGATACGAGGAAGGGGCCCGGATCGCAAAAAAGGCTTACCTTCAGAATAAGACCATTCGTGAGGTGATAGAGGAGGAGAAACTTCTTCCAAAAGAAGAAATAAATCGTTTACTCGACCCTCGACGGATGATTGCCCCTACTTCTTCCTCTTCAAAATGAGGAAGAGAACAATGCCCCCGACGATCATAAAGGATGAGAGTATCTGCCCCATGGTGAAGGGGCCGAGGACGAATCCGAGCTGGGAATCCGGCTGCCTGAAAAATTCAAGGAAAATTCGAAATAACCCGTAAAGAGAAAGAAAGACGGCCAAAAGCCCGCCGTCGGGCAGTTTCTTATCTTTGAGAAACCAAAGGATCAGAAACAGGACGCCTCCCTCCAACGCGCTTTCGTAGAGTTGCGAAGGGTGCCGGGGAAGGTGATCTTTGTCGTTCGCGAAGATCATCGCCCAGGGGACGTGAGTCACTCGGCCATAGAGCTCTCCGTTGATGAAATTCCCGATTCTTCCCAAGCCCAATCCAACGGGTGCCGTGACAATGAAGAGGTCAGCGATCTTCCAGAAAGATTTCTTATTTTTCCAGGAAAAAAGAATCCCAACGATCAGGACGCCGATCAGCCCTCCGTGAAAGGACATGCCGCCATGCCAGATGGCGAAGATCTCAAGGGGATCGTTGAGGTACATCTTAAGGTCATAGAATAGGACATATCCCAAACGTGCTCCGATGATGAGGCCGAGAATGAGATAAAAATAGAGATTTTCTACGTCCAGTTTCGAAACCCCAAAATCTTTTTTCTTCAGTTGATACCGGACCAGGAGATAGGAAGCGAAAAATCCGAGGACATACATCAACCCGTACCAGCTCACCCGAATGGGTCCGAGGTCGATCAAAATGGGATTAAAATTGACGGTCATGATTTCCTCCTAATCTTCCAATTTTATTAGACGATGACCAAACATTCAAGTACTTTTCGGACTGCAGAATAAAATTGACGTTCTCCGTCAATTTATGTATAATTTGGACGGTTTTATGGAAGAGATCTCCAAAAAACAACAGATTCTGCAAGATTTGAAGAAGTTCATCCTGTCGAAGACTTCCATCGTTTATATCCAATCCGACGAAGAAGACCGCGTGGAGGGTCTTCTCAAAGAACTGAGCGCCACTTTTCAACCAAGGCCCAAGGTTTTCATCTGGAATCCTTTCCAAGGGTTAACCGGCGAGAATGAAACGATTGAGAATTCGAAGAATCCTCTGGAGGCCCTGGATAGAGTCATCCATAGCAATGAACAAGCTTTTTATCTCTTCGAGGGGCTCCATCCCTTTCTAAACACAGACCTTTCCCTTCCGAGGAAGTTGAAGGATCTGCATCGCGCTCTTCGAAACCGATACACGACGCTTTTCATACTGGCTCCGGTCCTGGTCGTCCCGGAGGAGCTCAAGCGGGACATGATGGTCTATGAGCTTCCCATGCCGGACGCGACCGAAGTAGAACGAACGCTGATGGGAATCATCACCGCAACTCCTCAGACGTCCAAATTAGCGGAATCCCTGACACCGGAGCTCAAGGATCGAATGGTGAAGGCAGCACTCGGCCTTTCTCTCGACCAGGTGGCCCGGGCCTTTCGGAGCGCCCTCATTGGAAGGACCGCGGTGGATGCCTCTTTGATCGATGCCGTAATCGAAGAAAAAGGGCAGCTCATCAAGAAATCGGGAATCCTCAATTTAATCGTCAATCGGCCCGCTCTGGAGGACATCGGTGGGCTGGAAAACCTCAAGGACTGGTTGAAGAAAAGGGCCAAAGTTTTGAGCAGCGAGGGAAAGTCCTTTGGTCTTCAACTTCCAAAGGGGGTCCTGATCACAGGGCTCTCAGGATGCGGAAAAAGTCTCTGCGCCAAGGCATTCGCCTCCTTCTGGCAGGTCCCTCTGCTCCACCTCGACATGGCAAGGCTCTATGACGGGACGATTGGGGAGCCGGAAGAGGCCCTGCAAGTCTCCCTTCGAACTGCGGAATCGGTGGCACCCTGTGTACTCTGGATCGACGAGATCGAAGCGGGCATCAGCATTCAAAGCCAAAAAGCCGGAGGGGGAACTCAATCCCGGGTTTTTGCTTCCTTTCTCACCTGGATGCAGGAAAAAAGTGTTTTTGTCTTTATCGCCGCAACAGCCAATGTCATCGAACTTCTGCCGCCGGAGGTCTTGCGAAAGGGACGTTTCGACCAAATCTTCTTTGTCACTTTACCCAACGCTCAAGAAAGAAAGTCCATCTTCTTTATCCACCTGAAGAAAAACGGCGCCGACCTATCGCAGGTGAATCTGGATATGCTGGTAAAAGTGACCGAAGGGTTCAACGGCGCGGAGATTGAGCAGGCGGTCAATGGCGCGATGGTCGAAGCCTTCAATTCAGGCCGGCCGATGGATGAACACGATCTGGTGATCTCGGCTGGGAATATCGTCCCTCTGTCCACAACCATGAGGGAGGAGATGGGAAGG
>DBZJ01000163.1:14481-14717 GCA_002311635.1 Syntrophaceae bacterium UBA1163 | reverse complement strand
GTTGATCGGAACTCCCTGGCGTTCTTCGATAAGATCATCCGTATCCACAAACCTCCTCTCAAGGCGGGCGGCCAGCTTGCTTCCCACTGCACTTTTACCCGATCCGCGATATCCGATCAAGACGATGTTCATAAAACAACCAAGGGGTCAAGGGGTCGAGGATTCATGGGTTCAAGTGTTATTTAAAAGAATTTATCGGTGGCTTAGGTATTTCACTCGAATCCTTGACCCCTTGA
>DBZJ01000163.1:0-14424 GCA_002311635.1 Syntrophaceae bacterium UBA1163 | reverse complement strand
CACTCGAATCCTTGACCCCTTGAATCCCATAACCCCTTTTAGTATAGCCTTTGAAACGCCTCCCAAAATCCCGGGAACGATTTGTCCACACATCGTTCCCCTTTAATCTTTACTCCGGAAACAGCAAGCCCGGCAATGGCAAAACTCATGGCCATTCGGTGGTCATTATGCGTCTCGACCTCTGCGCCGCGGGGCTTTCCTCCTTCGATCTCTAGCCCGTCCTCTCGCTCTCTTACGCGAACACCCATTTTGCTCAACTCTACGGCCAAGGCATGGATGCGGTCCGATTCTTTAAGACGAAGGTGTCCGATATTTTGAATGACAGTCTTCCCCCGGGCAAAAGCAGCGGTGACCGCCAGGGTTGGGACGAGATCAGGCATTCCGTTCATGTCTACGTTGATCCCACGAAGTTGTTTGCCCGACACTTCTATCCAGTCGTCTCCCCGGGTCACCCGGCATCCCATTCTTTCCAATATCCCCAGAAATCCTATGTCACCCTGGATCGTCGCTGGATTGAGATTCTCAACTCTCACTCTCCCTCTACAAACCGCTGCGGCCGAAAAAAAATAGGAGGCACTGGAAGCATCCCCTTCAATCCGATACTCTCGTGGAAGATAACGTTGCCCTGCCTTGATGAAAAAGGACTGGTATCCCTGGTTTCTTACCTCCACCCCAAAGGCAGACATCACATCCCGAGTGATGTCCACATAGGGTTTGGAAGCCAAAGAACCAGCCACTTCTACATATACTTCCCTCTGGCCGTAGGGGGCCACCATCAGAAGGCCCGAAAGAAATTGGCTGCTTTCTTTGCCCTCGATCCTCGCCGTGCCTCCTTTCAGCCCCTGGGACTCCACAATCACTGGCGGACAATCGTTTCCTCTCTGAGAATAGGCATTGACTCCCAGATCTCCCAAACCACTTAACAGCTCGCCGATGGGCCTTTTTCTCATCCGCTCGCTTCCGTCAAGCAGAGTGATTCCCGTCTTAAGGGCAGCCAGGGCTGTGAGAAATCGCACGGAGGTCCCTGAGTTGCCCACGTCGATTTTCTCATCCGTCGCTTTAAACATTCCTCCTTTTCCAGGAACTCGAATACCATCGTTTTCCCAATGGACCTCCACTCCAAATTTTTTCAGCCCCTCAACCGTGCGTTCGGTATCCTCGCATCGAAGGGCATTGATCAGAGAAGATTCCCCATCGGCTAACGAAGAAACGATAAGGGCCCGATGGGTATAGCTCTTTGATCCGGGGACGGCGACCACTCCATCGCAATGGTTGATGGGTTTTATTTCTATCATCCCTTCCCCTTCTTGAGTCCGACAGAACGGGGCTTTGCGGGTTTTCCCTCCAAAGTCCGTAGAAGAGCTTTCTTGATCTGGCCGATTTCAAGACTTCTCCCCGTCCAAATCTTAAACTGGGCCGCCGCCTGACGCACGAGCATCTCCAAACCGTTAACTGTGACGCACCCTCTCCGTTTAGCCTCTTGGAGGAGTTTTGTCCGCGAGGGCTGGTAGACAATGTCCATGACCATCATCCCTTTTTTCAACAAACCTTTCGGAATGGGAGTCTCTCCATCGCGCGGATACATTCCAAGAGAGGTGGCATTGATGATCACGTCGGCTTCAAGTTCTCCTGGCTTCATCGTGGCGAGAGAGGACAAGGGCAGATACGCACATCCTAATTCCTTGCTCAGCCTTTCTCCCCTCTTCGAGCGATTGACGACGATCAAACGACAGTCTTTTTCCTTTAACCCAAAACCTATGGCCCGGGCCGCCCCTCCTGCCCCAACAAGGACGATCTTCTTTCCCCTCAAGTTCATCTTTTCTTCCAGCGCCTTAAGAGCCGCATCGCAGTCCGTGTTATAGCCGGTCAGCTTTCCCCCTCGATTAACAATCGTGTTCACCGCTCCGATCTTTCCCGCTAACGCTTCAACCTTATCAAGAAGAGGAACAACCGCGGTTTTAAACGGGATCGTCACACTCACCCCTCTCACGCCAAGTCCCCTGATCCCCCTCAGAGCTTCTTCGAGATCATTCACTTCAAATGCCAAATAGACCGCGTTCCAACCGAGTTGTTTAAAAGCTCGGTTGTGAATTGCAGGACTCAAGCTGTGATGGACCGGATTTCCGATAATTCCGTAAAGCTCCGTCCGGGCATCGATCATCTCGTCTTCTCCCGCAACAAGTTACCGCCCCTAAAGGACCGGCCCGCAACATCCCGTCGAAGACGGGCCCCAGAAAGTTTTAGAAATGCGTTAGAGTTTTAGCTTTTCCCAAATCTCTTTCATCTCGCCAACCGTCATCTGTCCGGGGGCAGAAGCCTTGCCCCTCCCGAGCGAAGCGTATGTCCAGGCCGCTCCTAAGAAGGGAGAAAAGATGCGGCTGATCCTCCCCTTCTCACCCATACAGAAGCCAACGATCTTCTGCCTTCTCTTCTTGGCAAAGGGAATGAGCGACAGGATGCTCAGATTATCTTCCCAGGACCTGGCAAAGGGGACAATCTTGATCACATCGGCTCCCAATCGAGTCATTTGGTCAAAGAGTCTTTGTAGTTCCTTCAGCGAAGGTGTCCTATCAAAATCATGGAAGGACAAGACCACTTGTGTTCCTCCTTTATTCCTTATCAAACTCCGTAGAAAGGACCTCTCCGCTGCCCATTCGACGTCGATGTAATCTCCTCCCAGATCGATAGCTTCCTGGAAAATGGCCAGCCTCTTTCTCTCCTCCCCCTTGTATTGACCTCCTTCCTCTCCTCTTCGATTGGTGACGATAAAAGGTCTGTTCCGAGCCTCAAGAAAAGGTGCCAGGTTCACTGTCTTGAGATAGTCAACCCGGATCTCAACAAGGTCTGCCAACTGGCTGGCTTTCTTGATGGCGATCAGCGCCTTTTCTACCGTCGTCTCGACGATAGGGATACAAAGTTTCCCCACATTTTCCACCTTTCTGCGATGGTCTCATCCATTTTGAGCCCGATCTTCTTATACGACAGAAAACATAACACAGGCTTAGGGATTGAACAAGAACTCCCAAGTGATAACCACTTTTCCGAAGGATGACCCCTGCCCAGACTCCCGCCGCGAAACAATCCTCAGTTGAACTGAACGTTGTTAATGCTGTTGAAAGGTGGTTCTAAGTCTCGTCCTACGATGCAGCGTTTCCAGAACAAATCATTTTCCCCCCCGTGACAAAAAATGTCCTCTTTTACATTCTCCGAAAGATTCTTCCATTTCAGTTAATCCCTTAGAATTCCGCTACTTCTGCCATCAGCCACCTTTTGGCATCGAATTTGCGTGAAGTTAATCGCAACGTTTTTCTCCAAACCGTTTAGGGGGTAGGGTAAAATGACCAGTTCTTCTGACTTCAACGAGAAACGGAAATATCCTCGGGTTTTAATCAATATGCCCCTTAATTTTAAGATGACGGAAGATTCGAGTCAAAGCACGGGACTGGTCATTAATGCAAGCGAAGTGGGGCTCCTCATTCAGACTTTCAAAGATATGCCCATCGGAAGAAAAATAATTGTTGAGGTCTCGTTTTCAAACAGACTTAAATTCGAGAAATTCAGTGCCATGACTGAGATTATTTGGAAAGACATATATATTTGGGATGATTGGGAGGCGTATCAGTATGGCCTAAAATTCAGTCAGATTTCGTACGAAGATTATCTTAAACTAAAACAGGTTCTCGGCAGCCAATCTAATCTAAAAGAGGTCACGTTTGGCGATGAGTCTCATCACCAGGAAACATTGATCATAAAGACAAGGTCGTAGTTAACAAAACAAAGGCCCCTTTTCCATCTCCTTTAACTAGCCCGCCTTATCTCTCGGAGAGAACGAAACCCCATAAAATCTCAGAACCTTATCTGTCCGTACTTTTCCGTACTTTTATGTGTTGACTTATAAGAAAAATAGTCAGACAATGCAGGGAAAATGACGATCCATGCCTTCATCCTCTTCGTAAAAAACCGATTGTCATGTTGGATATCGGCTTTAAGAACTTAGCTGCACCGGGATCCTATCCCAAAAAATATATCGATTGATCAACTTCAAGGAGTGAAGAAATGACAGCTTACGGAAAAAGTTTTAGAATAGCTGTGGTCGTTCTCTTTTCTCTCGCTGCCGGAGGGTTGCTGACCGGGCGGGCTTATTCTCAAACCTCAACTATAAAAATCGGGTCCGTCGATATCCAGAGGGCACTCAACGAATGCGATGCGGGGAAGGAGGCTAAAAAGGCGCTCACCAAAGAGGTGGAAAAATTTCAGCGCCTCGTCGCCGAAAAGCAGAAGGAGCTTCAAGATATGAAAGAATCTCTGGAGAAGCAGGTCATGATGCTGACCCCAGAAGCCAGGGGGACAAGAGAAAAAGAACTCCAGACCAGACTTCGAGATGTCCAGAGATGGGGGGAGGATGCTCAGAACGAAGTCAATCAGAGGCGGGCGGAGATGGAGAGGAACGTTCTTGTTGGCCTCCAAAAAGTGGTTCAAAAGTTGGGGGCAGATGAAGGGTACACACTCATTTTGGAGAAAAGCCAAACCAGTGTACTCTTCGCTTCCAAGTCTATTGACATGACGGATCTGGCCATCAAAGCGTATGATGTCCAAAAAAAATAGCCTAAATGAAGGCCGTACGGGATGAGAAGTTTTTTAACGGCGCCGATAACCCCGTCTATCAAGAAGAGAGTCAAGAAACTCTGAGGAGGTGAAACGCAATGTCAGTGAGAATTATCATCGATCGGAAGGTGAAGAAAGGGAAGGAGGCGGACTTTGCCAAACTTTTGAGGACATTGAGATCCAAATCCATTTTTTCAAAGGGTTATATCTCGGGCGAGATGCTTCGAGACCGTGACGACCCTCAGAATTATATCGTCATCACAGCCTGGCAGAGTGTCGCGCACTGGGAAGAATATGAGAAGATTCCGGAGACAAGTAAGATCCATGCCAGAATTGAAAAGCTGATGGCCAGGCCTACGAAGGTAAAAATATGTGTCCATGCTTAGAGCGTTATTCCTAAAACAAAAGTCTTTCTTGCTTTCATTCATCATGCCTTATGACGCCATTGCTCGTTCTTCGTAAGCGCTTCGGGGGTGTTGGGTATTCAGGAGGATTCCCATGGTTGAACTTTGGAGATTATCCGGGCTGGAGTTGAGTGGAATGATAGCTGCCAAAGAAGTGAAACCGTCTGAGATCATGGCAGCCGTCCTGGGCCGAATTGAGAAACTGAATCCCAAGCTCAACGCCTTCTGCACGGTCACTCAGGATTTAGCCATGGCCGAAGCACGGCGAGCCGATAAGAAAATGGTCCGGGCAAAGGTCAGGGGGAAACTCTTCGGACTTCCCGTGTCCGTTAAAGACCTGATTCTCACGAAGGGTATCCGCACCACGTTTGCCTCAAAAATGCACGAACATCTTATCCCCGACCAGGACGAGATTGTGGTAGAGAGGCTCAAGGCGGCCGGAGCGATTATCATTGGCAAAACGAATTCATGTGAGTACGGTTACAAGGCTGTCACGGACAGCCCGCTATGGGGGATCACGCGCAACCCCTGGAACTCGGAGATGACTCCAGCCGGTTCGAGCGGCGGCGCAGGAGCAGCCGTAGCCTCCGGCATGGGGCCTTTGGCCTTGGGAAGCGATGGCGGAGGGTCCATACGGGCGCCGGCAAGCTTCTGCGGAATCATTGGCCTCAAATCATCCCGCGGAAGAATACCCATGTATCCCTTGCTCTCAGGCTGGGAAACGCTCGACAGACGTTTGGCTCACTACGGTCCTCTCACCCGCACCGTGGCCGATGCAGCCCTGATGTTGGAGGTGATGGCTGGGCCGGACGACCGGGACCCTTTGTCATTGCCGGGAGGAAAACGCCGTTACCGAGAAGAAATGAAAAAGGGCGTGCAGGGCCTTCGCATTGCCTGGAGCAGGAACCTGGGCCATGTCGTCGTTGATCCGGCAGTCCGAGAGGCCGTTGAGGAGGCAGCCCGGGTTTTTTCAGAGATTGGCTGCGAGGTAGAAGAGGCCACCCCGGAGTTCCCTCTGATGCATGATGCCTTTCAAGTTCTTTTTGCCGCGGATTGCGCGGGCGCCATTGGAGCCCAACTAGACGAATGGAGAGACCGCCTAGATCCGGGTCTGGTAAGATTGACTGAGATAGGTCTCAAGGCCGGTGCCGCGGATTACGTGCGCGCCGTAAACCGATGCCATATCCTTTGGGAGAGACTGGAGCCTTTCTTCGCAAAATACGACTTGCTCCTGACGCCCACGCTGCCTCTTCCTCCCTTTCCCGTGGGCATCGATTGGCCCAGGGAGGTTGCCGGCCAGAAAGTCCATCCTTTGAATTACCTCGGCTTTACCTATCCGTTTAATTTAACCGGCCAGCCCGCGGCCTCTTTGCCCTGCGCCTGGACAGCAGATGGTTTACCCATCGGTGTCCAGATCGCGGCCGGGCGTTCCGATGATCTCACGGTTTTAAAAGCGGCAGCAGCCTTCGAAGAGGCCAGACCCTGGAAGGATAAATGGCCTGCTTGAGTGCCTCCCGGAGCTGCAACGGTTCTGTCCCATCCCAGATTACTCGAATTCAAACGTCACGGGTTTTAAAGGCTTCCGATTGACATGCAATTGAAAGATGTCCGGCCTGGCATAGTGCCCTGCCACATCAAGCGTGCGGCGGGAAGCGGCCACACTGGCAGAATCGATCTCTCCGTAGAGAATGCCTTCTTCGTTTCGCATGGGCCCCGAAACAATTTTCCCACCCGGCTTGATCACGACAGAGTCTCCGGGGTTAATCCACTCCTCAGGATCGGGGTACAAGCTGTTCTTGCTCGGAAATGCCTCTGGGATGTCGCGTCCTCTCAGCACGGTACCGCTTCCAACAACCCAGCAACGGCCTTCCCTCGCAATGTGCTGGAGGGTGCCGATCCAACCATCCCCGTAATCGTAGGTGGGCGCAATGTACACTTCAACCCCTTGAGCATACAGGGCGTACCGCGAAAGCGGCATGTAATTTTCCCAGCAGATAAGCGTTCCGATGCGGCCACACGGTGTTTCAACGACTTTCAGACCGGAGGCATCGCCGACCCCCCACACCATCCGTTCGGGATTTGTTGGCATGAGTTTACGGTGCCTGTTTAATATTTCGCCGTCTGGTCCGATAACCGCTACCGTGTTATAAATCGTCCCGCGGCTCATCTCATGGTCGCGTTCGTCCATTCCGCACACAACCGTGACACGGTGCTGCTTCGCCGCCTCACGCAGGGGCCGGAGGTCCTCACCGTCAAGGGTTACCGAATTTTTCAGCAAGAGGGCATGAAGGTCTTCGCTCAAAACATAGTCGCTGCCCGGTCGAAGCCGCCAAATCCATGCAGGATAGCCCGGGATGTATGCCTCCGGGAAAATGACCAACGAGGCTCCGGAGGAAACCGCCTCGCCGATCAGTGAGACCGCTTCAAGAATTGTCTTTTCTCTGTCCAAAAATTTTGGAGGTTTTTGAACGACGGCTATTCTTGGCATAATCCGGTCCTCCGCGAGTGTTTAAGACGCATGATTGGACAAATTCGTTTCCGTTCCTTCCCTTTCAGATTGAAGGAAATAACACCACCTTAGGAAAGTTCCTCATCACGTGCGAGCTATTCTAATTTAAAATAGAACAATCTGCAAGGAGGTCTGAAAAAGCGGTTTCCGGTGAAGAAACGGTCGTTGAGTCCATGAAGACATGGCGTGTGGAGCTACCGTTAAATTTTTCTTGACCTCACACGAGAAATTTAGTAGGGTGCTATGAATTGTTTCATATTTTCCCAACATTCTATTAGGGGGTCCAAATGGGAACAGCAGAAAAGGGAGCCAAGCCCCGGTACGGGATCGCCAATTTTGAAAGAAGAACCTACCGGAGATTTCCAATCCGTCTCCCGATAGAGTATTATCGAGCCGACTCGTCAGGCAATCAGCCCGGCCAAGCTCTCGATGCCAGCGAAGGGGGATTACAGATCCTCTTTCCAGAACAGGTGGAGATTGGTCAGAACCTGAAGTTGAGACTTTTTTTCTCTTCCGAATCTGGGTTGAATACAGTCGAAGCGCTTGTCGAGGTGGTTTGGACCGACGCTCAAATAGGCGATGACGGAAATCATTATCGATCGGGTGTGAGATTTCTCAATATCTCTCCGGAAGATATGGTTAAATTGAAAACGTTTTCGGCAAGTTTTTTGTGACCTTTCTGATAGTTTGGCGGACCGCGAGTGATTCTTGTTTCCGGTCGCCGGGTTTCTTCTTTCACCATTGACATCCTATTTTTGCCCTTCCCCGCATGGGTTAAGACCCGAATCGTCGCTCCCACGCTCATTTGCTCCTCCGGTGTCTTCAGAGGCTCAAACAGAAATACTGTCTTCTCTGGCGCAAAATACAATCTACACCCCATTTACGTTCAACTTTACCTCTAGTATACTTAAATCAGAATAGAGCTTTATCGCCGGTTCACTCCTCCTTGCAAGGGAGAATAAGAAGCGACGGATACTTTCAAAGAGGGATCCCTCTGAGACAGAAAGGATAAAGTAAAATGTTTAAGACAATGTTGATTGAAGACAATTCTCCATTTAGGAATGTGTTCAAAGAAGGCCTCAGATCCCGATTTCCTTCAATGGCAGTCACCGAAGCAGGGGATTCGGAGGAGGCATTGAAACAAATTGGTGCGGTTCCTCCTGATCTCATCTTCATGGACATCCGATTGCCGGGAGAAAACGGGCTCGAACTTACCAGAAGGATCAAAACGGATCACCCTGAGATCACCGTAATCATTTTTACGAGCCACAACTTTCCGGAATATCGAGAAGCCGCCATTCGATATAAGGCCGACTACTTTCTCTCGAAGAGCTCCGTAGCGACTGAGGAGATTTTCAAGCTGGTCAAAATAATCCTCTTGGAAAAAGGTTTCAAATCGAACGGCTCAGATAGTGTGAAGGCCACTGCATAACGGGTAACGACATTCTGATAACGGGGAGGAAGCGATGGTCAAAAAGAAGACGGTAAAGAAAGTAGCAAAAAAAGGCGTGAAGAAGGGAGATGTTTACAAGTGCGGGGTCTGCGGTCTGGCGGTCACAGTGGATGAGACCTGCGGGTGTGTCGACTATTGCGACATCATCTGCTGCGAAAAGCCCATGAGGCCTAAACGCCGGGCCTGATCGGGTAATTCAATCGGCCCGTCCCGCCGGGAATAGCGATTCAGGCTTCCACAATGATGATCTCTTGGAGATCGCTAATCATGAAGCGGGAAAAGGTTCAGGCAGGCGGGTGCTAGCGCATACCAAAATTCCCTCTCTGGATGCGCCTTTATCCCATTCCTATTCAATTTGGGCCTGACGAAGGCCCGGAGAGGAGGAAGACATGTTCACCGTTATGCTGTTGAAGCGGGCAGGAATTCTGGCCACCCTCATTCTGCTTGCATGGACGCTGCCCCTAAGTGCTGCGACAGGTGGCCCCTCCACGCAGGGAACCGTGAATACGCTCCTGACAGCCATTGCCACGAACAATTATGACATTTTCGTCGCCAATGCCACACCCTCCTTCAAAACGATCATCACAAAAGAGGCGTTTCGGCAGGCCAGCACCGGGTTATCTCCCAGGCTGAAAAAAGGATATGAGCTGCAATACCTCGGCAGTTTCAAACACGACGGTATCGAGACTTTTTTGTGGAAGATCGTTTACAAAGATGGCGGCGACGATATGCTCGCCGAACTGGAACTGCAAAGTGATAAAGTGGCTTTCTTCTGGTTTCCTCCACCACCTCCACCGCCGGGCTTCACTCCGGGGTCAGCCGGTCCATCTCCTGCCGGGCCTCCCGGCTCCCAATAGCGTCATGCCCCCTGAATAAATTGAATCATTTGGCGACCCCCGATCACCTCCTGGCATTTCCTAGGAATCTTATCCTATTCCCAGCGTTTCTAAAAAGACCCATTCCCCGGAGAAGTTACCGTGTTTTCCGCAAGAGATTCAAAACATCCCGGTTTGAAACAAGAGGACAACTCTTGATTTATTCCATTTTTTTTGTTAGTTCAATCAGGAGATTTTAGATCAGGAGGAAAACCTTGAAAACGACAGTAAGATATTTCCTTATTTTTACCATGCTCCTTCTTCTGATTTCTTGTGCAGAAGGAAGCAAGAGCCAAAAGAAAGGAAGCGACACGGAAAAGAAGGTTAAAGCCGTCACCGCCGAGGATCATTTTCAATTGGCTTATCAGGCTGTGGAGAAAAGGAATTTTGATGAGGCTGCCAAGGAATATCAAGAAGTGCTCACATTGGATCCAAAGAACGCAAAAGCCCACCTCAATCTCGGCGTCGTCTATGGCCGGCTGAAGAAATGGAAAAAAGAGATTTCAGAGTATGAAGAAGCGCTTCGTATTGACCCTCATCTGGCGGGAGCCCATTTTAATCTTGGGGTTGCCTACGAAGAAAGAGGAAATCTTAAAGAGGCGGTGGCCGAATATCAGAAGACGCTCCAAATCTCTCCGGATTATGTCGAAGCCCGTACCAATATGGGCATGCTTTATTTCAGACAGGGGATGTTCGATCAGGCCTTGGCGGAGTATCAGAAAACGATTGACATCAAACCGGACTATGCCAAGGGTTATTACAATATTGGAAGCGTCTATTGGGAAAAGAAGAAAATAGATGAGGCGATGACCTCCTTTCAAAAGGCCTTGGAGGTCAACCCCAAATTTGCAGAAGCTCATTATGCCCTGGCTGGTGCCTATTACGAGAAACAGGAATTTAAGTTGGCCATTGAACATTGCGACGAAGCCGGGAAATTAGGGATTGTCGCTGATCCCAAATTTCTGGAGCAACTCAAACCCTATCGTTGAGCCCTGTTTTTTCCCATCCCTGATAGAAGTGCGAGCTTTCTGACGAACGACCAGAGGTTCATTTAATGGTTTGCAGTTTCTTTTTTGCCATCTCCGCCTGCTTCGAGCGGGGAAATCGCTGGATGACCCGTTTGAGGAGATTTCTGGCATTCCCCTTATCACCCAGTTCCAGAAAGGCCAGGGCCTGTTTGTATAAGGCCGCCGGGACTTTATCCGTTTCCGGATACTTGGTGATCGCTTTCTCATATTCCAGGATTGCCTTCTCAAAATCCTTTTTTTGATAATAGATCTCTCCGATCCAAAACTGGGCGTTGCCGGAGAGCTCGGTGTTAGGGTACTGCTTGAGGAACGCCTCAAATTTCTTCCGCGCCCCCTCTAAATCTTTTTTCTGAAAGGTGTCGTAGGCATCCTTATACAGGTTCTTTATCCCTGCGGAGGTCTCCTTGGGTTTGGAAGGGGGCTCTTTGGTTGAATCCGGTTTTCCCGGCCCTGTCTCTTTTGACCTCTCGTCCACGGCCTTGAGACGGGCATCCATCTCTCTGATCTTTTCTTCCTGGGCCTTATTTTTTTCCTCCAGGTTTCTCCTGCCCTCTTCCAAGCCCTTTAGTCGAGCTTCAACATCCGCCTTGACCTGGCCAATCTCTTTCGAGGGCCTCTTCAGGTAATCCTTATATTCCTCGACCCCTGTGGAAAGGGTTCGAACTTCGGACTGAAGATTGTCGACCCGAATCAGAACGTCCGTCTTGAGCTTCTGGTTCTCCGCGGACAGGGTGGATATCTTATCCTTCAAAGAACTGTTCTCTTTTCGAAGCGCATTGAGCTCCGAATATACTTTGTCGATCTCCCTGTCGAGGGTTCGCACGTCCCTGGCGGTAGCGCATCCAAGAATAAAAAACGCCACGGAAAGAATCATCCACGTCTTAACCCTGTATAACTTTTTCAACTTTCCCTCCCTGAAAGCCCGTGCCCGGAGCAGATCCATGCCCCCGAGGATGGGCTGGCTTGAATTACTTGGATAGCAAGACCGTGTGAGCCCTTCGGTTGACGGCCCATGCCTCCTCACTGTGGCCCTTGTCCAAAGGTCTCTCCTTTCCAAAACTGATGGTTGAGATACGATTTGAAGCAATGCCGAGTGAGACGAGATATTTTTTGGTATTGTTGGCCCTTCTCTCCCCGAGGGCGAGGTTGTACTCCACTGTTCCTCTCTCGTCACAATGACCCTCAATCTGAATCTTCGTCTTAGGATACTTTTTCAATAGGGCCGCATTTTCCTTTAAGACCTCCTCATCCTCCCGACGAACGTCATATTTGTCAAAATCGAAATGGATGTCCTTGAGCAGCTTCGTTTCGAAGACCTCCCCTTCGATTCCGCGTTCTTTTTTGGCGACCAAACTCTTTTCGAGCTCGCCCCCTGTTGGCTGCTTAGCCTCTTGTTCCCTGATCCTTGCCAATTCTCTTTCTTTAGCTTCTTTTGCTTCTCTTCCCTCCCTCGCTGCCCGTTCGGCCTCGAGTCTACTCGCTTCTTCTGACTTCTGGCCCGAAGGTTGGTCTCTCCTAACGACCACGGTCTTCTTAGGGCATCCCGCCAAAACCAGTCCGAGACACAGTATAAGCACAAAAATGCCGACACTTTTCTTAACCATGATCAACCTCCTTCGATAATTGACTTCCTATCTCTCCCGCCTTTTGACAAACAGAATAACCAAGGAATCATCGAAATGCAACGGACGTTATTCTAAATCGGAGAGGGCCTAACTCCATCCTGTCGATTGCCACTCACAACGTTATCGGGGACACACGAGATAATCTGACCATGGACAGGTCACTTCTTGAAAAAAGTTCCGGTCATGCGCAAATGGTAGACTCCCAGCTTATGGCCTCGGACGCTGGGAATGCAGTTGAGTCGTCGGATGTAAATACGGCTCAAGAACGGATCAAATGTGCCGGACAACAGTTTCGACAAATTATCCAACCCTTGACCGAATATATCAGAACTTCGACCAGAAGGTCAACAAAGATTCGTAACAGAATCCTGCCGGGCAGGCACGGTGACCGGCCCATGGGTTCGTCTCCTTCTTATTGATTTTTAATCCAAATTGGGTAAACTTAATAACGTAATGCACTCCAACAGGGGATTCTTTAATTTTCCCTTCTTGAAAGACATTAATGCCTAACAGAACTGTCATAACGAAAAGAGCGCCCGGAGAATCATTGCCAAGAGAGAGGGCAAACTTTATTGTCGAGCAAAGTAAGATAAAACAGGTAACGCCCTATGTTCCCGAAATAATCTTCTATGTTCTTGTGCTCATTCTTTTAATCACTGGGACTTATTCGAGGAATAAAATTTGGGATAGCGGTATTGAACTCTGGACAGATTGCGTTAAGAAATCCCCTAACAAAGACCGACCGCATAACAATCTTGGGGAAGCTTATACCCATGAGAGAAAGTATCAGGAGGCTATTGCCCAATTTGCCGAAGCCCTGCGGATCAACCCCTATTACCCTGAGGCCCACAATAACCTTGGAATTGTTTATACCGATCAAGGGAGGTATCAAGAGGCTACGGTTCAATTTACCGAAGCACTACGGATCGACCCCTATTACTCAGAGGTGCGCAACAACCTTGGAATTGTTGATACCTATCAGGGGAAATATCAGGAGGCTATCGCCCAATTTGTCGAAGCCCTGCGGATTAACCCCTATTACTCGGAGGTGCGTAACAACCTTGGAATTGTTTATACCTATCAGGGGAAATATCAGGAGGCCATTGCCCAATTTAGCGAAGCCCTGCGGATCAACCTCAATTACGCTGAGGCCCATAACAACCTTGGAATTGTTTATACCGATCAGGGGAGGTATCCTGAGGCTATTGCTCAATTCACCCAAGCGCTGCAGATCAACCCCAATTACGCTGAGGCCCATTACCATTTTGGAAATGCTTATATCCATCAGGGGAGATATCCGGAGGCCATTGCCCAATTTACCGAAGCGCTGCGGATCAACCCCGATTTTGCAGAGGTGCGTAATAACCTCGGAAACGCCTATATCCATCAGGGGAGATATCCGGAGGCCATTACTCAATTCACCGAAGCCCTGCGGATCAACCCCAATTTTGCAGAGGTGCGTAATAACCTTGGAAACGCTTATAGCGGTCAAGGGAAGTATCCGGAGGCTATTGCTCAATTTGCAGAAGCCCTGCGGATCAACCCCAATTACGCTGAGGCCCATTACAATGCTGGAATTGCATATCTTAAGATTGGCGATAGCAACTCAGCCCTCAAGGAATATCAGATCCTAAAGAAAATAAATCCGGGTTTGGCGAACAAGTTCTATGGAAAGACTCCATAGACCCAGAATTCGCTCTTAACCAACTTGCCAATCCCCTGATTTCCTACCCCCAACAAACTGCACTATTTACCCGTTCAGTGAATTTTATGGATAGTTCTCATGCCGAAGAGAAAGCGAAGGATATTTATTCTTTTTATCAGCAGGTGGTACAAATCCATGATCAGGCAGAATGAGACAACGAGGATGACCGAATATTTCAACGCCGAATTCACTTGCCACCTAACGAGCCTGTAGAAAAAGT
>DBZJ01000144.1 GCA_002311635.1 Syntrophaceae bacterium UBA1163 | reverse complement strand
TTTAATAATAGTTGACTGAAGTCGAGATTTTTAAAAATCCTCCTTCCATGCAACCTTTCAAGTGGTAATCGATAATTCTTGTTGACCTGTCCATCCGAAAGGAGTAGGCTCTTATCGTGACATTAGGTTTCAAAATGGAACGATTCCAACGAAAATGAGACGGCAAAGGAAGGTGACTCATCTCCCGGATGTAATTCTTCCAGTAGTTCCTTGGCAGGCAGGGGTGTATCGGGGGCAACTTGGGAGGCAAACAGAAGAGGAGAATACCTATGAACTGCAAAAGATTTATTTCAATCATCATCGTTGTAAGTTTTTTGGGCACTTGTCTGATAACAATTTCTGCTATGGGTCAGGCAAAACTAAGCAGAGGATTGGCCCTCAGGGAAGAGATGGTCGCCCTTGAGGAGGCTTTTGAAACAATCATTGATGCTGTGATCTTTTCTAACACGGAGTTGATCAAACCCGCAATTATCCGATTTCATAAAACAAGGGAAAAGGTTGAGATGACAATTATATCAGAACCGGGAGTCATCCTTCCCAAAAATCAGGATAAATTTAAAGAATTTGTTGAATTAGATATTAAATTTCATGAAGATCTTGCGTCATTGGAAAAAGCAGCTGAGAAGGGACAGAAGAAGTTGGCCAAAGACCAGACCCATAAACTCTTAGATGGCTGTGTGGTTTGTCATGAGAGGTTTAGAAAATGAAAAGCCACACCAAACTGGCTTTCTGCCAGTAATCGCTACCCTTCAAAATTATCATAGAGTGAACTCTCAGAAGTGTTATTCTCCCCCCCTTTTCTAAAAACTCCTTCCTGAAGTCCACGAGTCCCAAGTTCGGCAAAGTATGCTTGATTTGGATTGGTAATAATCGGCTCTTTATTGACATACAACTCCCCTTTTTATATTCTTAATTTGTCCAAAAGCGAGTTCTTATCAAAGGCCGTCCAGTAAAAGTATTATGTGGGTGCCGAAAAAAAGAAAGAAGGTTGATGATGCCGATGCGGATTAATCATAGACCGGCCAACCGGAGTAAGCTGTCACCGCGAAAAGTCGCGGCGTATGCAGGCCTTGCCGTCGGGGTCGTTGTACTCATTTGTGCGCTGGTATTGCTTTTCTTCCCTGATACATATATCAATGGGTACCTCAAAAACCAGATCATAAAGGCATTCACAAGAGCGTATCCAGCATACTCGATACGGATTGCAGGCGTGCATTACAATATATGGGAGAACCGCATCGGATGCGACTTGATAGCACTCACGTCGATTGATTCTACCTTTTCGTGCAGTATTGCTAAGTTCTCTGTGAGCGGGATTGGTTGGGTGCAGATTCTTTGGCGAGGAGATATTGGTTCTAAAGACCTTAACGGCTCAGTTGCAGATGCACGAGAAATTGTGCTGAACTTTCGGCAGTCACAGTATGAACTTCGTTGTGCACGGCTGCATGTATCGGTACCAGATTCAGAGATATTGGCTGAGGCATTGGAGCTTCATCCCTTGGTTGAAGATGATAAATTCTTTGCAGGTAGCAAGTTCAGAAGAACCCGATTCCGGATAGTTCTTCCTCAATGCAGAGTGACGGGTGCGGACTGTCTCGGACTGCTGGAAGGGAAGACATACCGTGTTCATTCGGTTAAAGTCAATGATGCGTCCTTCGATATTCTGGTCGACATGGACACGCCCTACAACAAGAACTCTTCAAGACCCCTTATGCCGAACGAAGGTCTTTCATCGATAAACAAAACTACACAGGTCGATAGTTTGAATATCATGAATGGGCAGTTGAAGTACGCAGAGAGGTATATCATCGGCTCGGCGCCCGCCGAGGTAACGTTTGATTCAATACAGATGTTGGCAGAAGGGATTACCAATCATGCCGCCCCTGGTGCTACTGCAGTCATTCACGCGCAGGGGAACTTTATGAAGACCAGTACGATGAAAATCCTCATGGTTATTCCGGTCGCATCGCCGGAAATCTCGTTCCGATACTCCGGCTCACTGGACCTCATGGACGCGACCAGACTCAATTCCTTCCTTGAAGTTGGCGAAAGCTTGCGTATCAAATCCGGTATCCTTCAAAATGCAACATTTGATGTCAATGTGACTGCAGGCCGTGCAAGCGGTACGGTGCGGGTGATGTATAGGGATCTGGCCATCGCATTTCGCAACAGCGGTACGGGAAGCGAAAGGGGCGCCTACAACCGGATCACCTCTTATATAGCCAACGAAACGAAGATCCGCGGGACTAATATGCCGGACAAATCGGGTTCAATGAAAATCGGTGAAGTCAAATACACACGGAAGCAAGACGACACGTTTCTCCAGCTTGTATGGTTTTCACTTCGCAGCGGTGTCGGTGATGCTGTCGGTTTTTGAGTGATAAAGATCGTGGCTGCGAATTTAACTGATACAATTACTGAAAAGGAAATTATTGACAAAATTATTCCTGCATATGAGCATATCCAAACAGGGAGACGTAACAAACCGTCCGCTGGCCTTCATTGTTGCAATCGTCTCTCCGGATGGCCATCACTGGGGTATGACGGGGCCTCAATAGGGGGTACAGTGAAATTTCAGCGCCTCACCCTATGTATTAGGAGGTCACCAATTTCTTTTACAATAAATTTTGATTAGTTAAAACCACCACTTGCCAGAATCTAATTCAAAAGGAGAAAAATCTATGATAAGGAAAAACAGCTTTTCCGTCATCGCACTCGTGGTTTTTATGTGGGTCTTCGTGCCTCTTGTTGGCACTGCCCAGCCCACCCCTGCTTCTCCTGGAGCCAGCTCGGGGCCAATAAAAGGCATCTGTGTCTATTACAATGACAAATTCCAGGGGCATGTACTGGCCAGCGGCGAGAAGTATGATAAAGAGGCTTTGACGGCCGCACACAAAACCCTTCCTTTTGGCACGATGGTCAAAGTGACCAATCTGGGGAATAACAAGAGCGTTGTGGTGCGTGTCAATGACCGTAGTCCGCATGGCGGTTCAAAGGCAAAGATCATTGAAATAACAAGTCGTGCGGCAAAGGAAATTGATATGATCAAAAAGGGTAAAATGGAGGTTCAGATCGAGGTGGTCGAATCCGGAAAGAAGTAACAATTTACATAAAATAGGGACAGGGACCACTATTGTTGACCGGACTTAATAAGACGGATGGATGAAAGGTGCGGATTTCTGCTATCTACTCTCCGTTTTCAGCAACTCCAAAAGATGACGATTTGATATTCATATATTCTTCTGGAATACATGATTTCCATCGGAAATCTTCGAATCCTGAAGCATGCCTCTGTTGAAGATAAGTAGGTGTTAGCCGCAAAAGAAAATCAATATTCAGTTGTCAAAGAACGAATTGGTCTTTGGCTAATCGTCCCGGTAAAATCCCTCACCCTATCTCTCATTCGAAACATTCCGTAACCCAATCCAAAAACCTTGCGAAGTGTTCCCGCTTGAACGTGATCACTTGAAATTTTCCCTTCTTGCCTTTAGAGCCCTTGACCGACTTAGAGAGGCTTAATTCCAAGTGATATGAATTATAATGAAGTGGGCGGTATGGTGAGAACTGCAAAAAGAAAAAGCCCCTGAATCCCAAGGGCTTTAAGATGTTCGTGCTAATTGGGGACCAGGAAGCCCGACCATCTTTTACTGCTTACATATTTCTTCGAAAAGCGCTCCGGCCATCGCGTCAGGGGCGAAAAGCTGCCATTCGTCGTTCTTGATCGGGTAGAAAACTGCTCCCTCCTTGGAATAAAATCGAATGCGTAAATGACGAACGGACCGACCGATACAGTTGTATTCCGACAATATCAAACTAAAGTCCAGATTCTGAAATCCTTTTCCGCCTTCTTTCACCCAATGAGATACGCCTTTCTCCGTGTAAATGGATTGCACACATACCCTGATGTTGCTTCGGGATAAGCGTGTCAGGGTTTGGGTGTCATAATAATACGTGCCCTCCTCATTCGTTCCATAATACTTCCAATTCACCCCCCAAGCTTCCGTACCGAGAAAGGCAGCAAGTCCGATCACCAAAAAGGTCGCTCCAAGCTTACTCAACAACGATTTCACACATGTCGCCCCCTTCTTTAGCCAAAAGTCTGTTAAAGGTTCGGGGTTCATCTGCTTGCCGCTCTCTCGAACCTTTTCAAACCCTCGTCAATCATCCTTCTGATAATCTCAGAGACCTTGAGCCCCATTTTCTTGCCCATTGCTTTGAGCCTCTTATGCTGCACATCTCCCAAATAGATATTTGTTCTCCTCATGGCAGACTCCTCGTTGACGTAGGATACATCAAAGATACACCATTATCCTGACTCGATCAAGGTCTTTCTTGATGCTTTTGAAGGATAGGAAAACGGCTCTCTTCATGGCGAGGATGCCTTTTCGGGTGCTATCCGGCCCTCCCAGAGGCCAGAACCTTTCTTCTCCTTTAGCGGAAGCCATTCGGGACTTTTGTGAAAAAGGCTCCCACTGTTGGCTTTCCGTGGAACATCGAGGTTTAAAAAGAATCGGATGATTACAAAGACTTATGCTGATAGAAAACATTTGGCATAAAAAATGCTAAAATATAGTCAATGCATTAACCTTTTCGCCATTCATTCAAGATGGCAGTCCGGCGCGTCTTTGGAGGTTCGGGAAAAAGTTTGCGAAACGAATTAGCTAACGGTTCAGTGGGTCATATGCTGGTTTACGAGGTATACGCCTTCGACAAGAAAAAAGGATATGAACTGATAGGGATTCTCCCGGAGAGAAGAAGGACTCCAGCGAGAATAACGAGGCGCTCTGTCATGAATTGGGGACGAGTGCTTTTGGGTTCTAATGCAGGTAACAGGAGCGTTTTTTTCAAGCGGTTGATTATAGATAATTTTACTGGAAGAATCCTTTGGGTTAATCTGGATTTCAACAAGAATTAATACAAACGCATTGAATATTTTGTAGGGCAACCCTTTAGGGTTG
>DBZJ01000097.1 GCA_002311635.1 Syntrophaceae bacterium UBA1163 | reverse complement strand
ATTATTGCATGCCGGTTAACAAGAGGTACAGCAAACGGAAGCCCTCCCGACCGAACTGCCGTTTTAGGCCAAGAATATGCTTCACGAGCTGAGCGGGGTGCAAATGAGCGAACTGTTGATCTTCAGGGGATATGCAATTAGCAAAACGCAGTAAATTGGGAATGTCTGCCCAGAGATTATCAAGGCCGAGGTACTTTGCTTTGAGTCCGCCGTGCTTGTGACCACCGTATGCCTCAGAGAACTTGCACTCGACGGCAAACCTCTTGATTCTTGATGATCGCGCGTTGTCGATGACCACGTCGATATTCGGGTGATGAGCAAATGCATTGTCGATTGGATGCTTCTTCTCAAAATGTATGTCATCTGACACCTGCGAATCCCTACGACAAAGGCCGCAGTAAGATGCAATCACTGGGACGGCTTTTATCGATTTCCAGTATTGGAAAACGTTGACGCCAAGCGCTGAGGAAGAATGCACTGCCTGCATTTTACCGGGGAACTCGGCCGAACCGAGCTCGCCGCCATCCCCAGCGGCGAATGACTTCCGCACCTCTGGCAAGAGTGGTTGAAATAAGTTCTGATCCAACTCGGAGGTGTAAGCAGGTCGTCCGCGTGCGCCCTTGCTTCCAACCAAGGTTAGACCGTAATTGGCCGCCCACGCCGTTTGCTTCGCCAAAATGTATTCGTATCCGTTCATCTTCATCCGCTCCGAGCGATAAGGCTGAGTAGTAGCGACCCAAAGTGCTCCTGGAACAGTCTACATTGTCGAACGCTGGAGTCAAGCCCGGATTATCCCTTTCAAGAGATTTGCCACTACGGAAAATTCTGCTCAAGCCGTGGTGCATAACGACAATGATACTGATATGTTAATCAAGTAAGCCGATGTGGATTCAAAAAGCCGTATGATTCAACGGGCTGTTAAGAGGGATACGATCAATTCATTTCTGCCGCCATCACCGCCAGGGCCACTGCGTCAAACATATTCTGGTGGAATCGCTCTTTCCAGGCCCGGTCCTGAGTGAGATAGACTTTCAGTTCCGGGAATATCGATACAATCACCGTCGCCACTTGAAACTTGCTGGCCCAGCCGTTGCCGCAGATAAATTTCTTTAACGTATTCGGGGCAAAGGCAATGACTTTGAGTCCTTTTCTCCTGCCGATAGCCCGGATTTCATCGGCGAAGACATTGAGCAAGGCAGAGCTCCTGTTATTGGCAAAAAAGGTTTTTTCGACCACGAGCACCCTCGGCTTCAAATCGTTAAAGAGTCTCAGGATGGCTTTTCTTCCTTCCCTCAGAGTCTCATGAGGCGTTTCCTGTTTTTTGATTATCTCCACCCCGTAATAGAGAAGCTCGCCATTTTCCATGACCGCCACGCCCATGTGCCGGGTCCCTGGGTCAATGGCCAGGATTCTTGCTTTTGTTTTAGGCATGTTGTTTTGGGGCGGAAGAACACCGCAAGGGATCTCGCCGTCTGTTACGTTGATTATTAATTTTATGAACCCCTGCGGCTCCAAGGGCCACGGCTTCAAACATTCTCATGTGGTAAGGGTTCCTCCGCTGTTTTTCGGTATTGAGATCACAGGTGAGTTCGGGGTACAGAGCCGTTACCGCTTCAGCCAAGTTTCTTTTGTTTCTTCTTTGTTCCTGGCAGAAGACGACTTCAAGTTGCTTGATCGTATATTGGGTGAGGGTGAGTTTTTTTCTGAGGCACAGTTTCTGAATCTGATTGTGGAGCGAGTTGAGGCCGCGAGAGCTACGCGAGGGATGCAGTCTTTTCATGGCCACAAGGTCCGGCCGGTATCGTTCGATCCACGTGGAGATGATAGTCAGCGCCTTTTTCAGCTTCTCCTTGGACCATTTCCCTTTGAGGATCTTTACTCTCCAGTCTTGAAGCTGATGTCCCCGGAACACTGCTATTCCCAGACACCTCGTTCCGGGATTAACGGCGAGCACCGTGTGAAAGTTATTTCGCATGTTGTTGGATTAAGAAATTAAATAGGGCGCCACGGCTGGTTTTGATTTTGCTCGGAGGAACTTCTCTCACTTTGCCCACGGTCTCTCGGAGCAGAGCCTCGGGGTATTTTCGAGCATAGGAGAGGTACAGCGGAAAACCGGGAAGGTCATGGAGGGCCCTGGCCAGGTCGTAGGCCAGGAGTTCTTCCCTGGTCTTACACGCCGAAGGGCTCAGGTGTTTAAAATCGATTTTTATACTATCGATATCGCTCTTTAATATATTCTCTTTAATCGTATTCTCGTTAGGCACACGAGGCTTGCCCGATTCTTCCTTTACTGGAGCCATAATTGCGACCTTTTGAGGCATTTCAGAAGTCCCATTTATGGCACTTCTGGAGTCCCGGAATTGAGACTTCTCCAGTCTCAATCCTGGGACGTTTCCAACCTGACGCCACTTGCGTATCTGAATAGTGAGGGCATGACCGGAACTGAGCGTTTCAATGTACCCACCCTCACGGAGGATTTTTAACCATCGGAAGGTGGTCGATCTGGGTAGCCCCATGTCGAACGATATGGTCCTGGTTCTTCTCATCAGAACGCCTGTGCTTCGGTTGGCGTTCAAGAGAAAATAAAGAAAAAGCCAAACGGCGTTTCCCATTGTTTGAAAATGAACGGCGTGAGCGTCCATGACCAGGCCCTTCCAGACCGGTGCCCACCAATCTTTTTGCTTTGTCCCATCAACGTTCCTCATGCATTGCATGTGCCCCTGACATTTCCTCTCGGGTGGCTATTTTGTGGCGCCTTTCCTGCACATAATCGTGGTACAGCGCCTCCGACGTGCTTCGATAGACAGCGGCCAGATCGAAAAGATTTTCGGTGTTAGGAAAACACCTGCCGGCCTCCCATCGTGAGATCATGGAGGTACTCTTGAGTTCCATCAGTTGCGCCACTCGCTTTTGGCTCAAGCCACGAACTTTTCGGCAACGCCTCAGGCTGTTGGGAATGAATTTGTGTTTTTGATCCTTCATGCTCGGCATAGAAGAACAGTTATGGGTTCTAAGCTATTAAAAAAATAATAGCGCGGTAAGGAGGGAGAATTTGCTGTGAGAGGCAAATGATCAAAAAGCTCTACCCGGAGTGGAGCTTCAGATTGACCCCAAACCCAGGTTAATTCAGTCGACAACCCACAGATTCACCCCATCGGTTAATACAGCCCTTTGCTAAAATACTTTGTTATTCTGCACAAAAGTAGGGTTTCGCTGTATGGCGTTTCCGTCGAGGGATGCAGATTTTTGTTGCAACTAACAAGATTTTATGCTCTCTACTCTAATCTGATTCCCCGGGAGGAGAGAGAAGGAAGGAATTCGAAAACAGGCAATGGTTTTTGGTTGTGAGATTGTATTAGTTGGCAAAGAACTCAGGACAAACAACTGGATTTATCACTTACAATGCTGTGGGTTGATGGTGGCGTGGTGCTTGGGGAGATATAGTACCTTTTTTCGCTTAATAACTATTTCCTTCCAATTTAGACCTTCCGGGAATTCTCAGAATTAGTCGTGTGGATGAGTGCATCTCGCTTTATTCATTTCTATTGGGGAATGTTGGTCTTTCTGGGGTGTGCCGTTTTGGCTCAAGACAAGATTTCTCATCACCACTGTTTTGAGTATTTGGCTAAATAATTCACGTACATATTGCGAATGTAGTAATTATTACGGAGTCTATGCTCTCTCACTTGTAAATATTGATTTAAGATTTATCTAAATAATGCCGAGTTTGTGAATGCCATCTTTTGCTCACTTTGGGAAAAATGGCCGCAGACTTAGGCCTCAACATCTCTTAATGTAGTTGGGGGAAAGGTTACATTGAATATCAAGATTATTACCTTGAACGTTAAATCAGTTGTAGTTGCATTAACATTAGGAATGCTATGGCTAGTGGGATACAACATAGCAACGACTATTCCTCATTCTCTATGGTTTTGTGACTTACTATTAACGTACTGTAATTCGTCTTTGGATAAAGCGCTTACCCATCCGATTAATGCATTCTACTTGGACGGACGGTTCTACACCTTAGGTTACGCAGCTTTTTTTGATTCTGCTGTATTGGTGTATCTTAGATTTTGGAAAGCTTGTGTACCTTCGGTTAACACGAGAATGCCTAACTACATTCGGTGGCAGTTTGGCATAGCTTCGTTTTTGTTGGTACTTTTGGCACTAATATTTATATTTATGCTGTTCTTTAAACTATCCCATCCAACTCAATGGATTATAAATGGATCTACCATTTTGTTACATTTGCTTTTTGTCGTTGTATTTATGTTAAAATCAATAAGTTATATGCCGTCGCCTGTTGTGATTTCTAATGTTACTCTCAAAAGTGACGTGATTTCGAAAATTGATAAGAATGAGAAAGATTCGTCGAAGAAATGTGGGTAGCATTATCCACAAGAAAACGAATTGCGTTTTATTGATATTTTTGCTATTGTCATCTTCGGAAACTGGCCGGATGAGCCGGTCGATATGTACATTCAAATGGAAAGGAGTATTACATGAATGCGTTTTGTGCTTTCATACCAGTTATATCATTGATTGTCTTGCTAGTTTCTGTGCTCATCTATCACCGACTCACAGATCCTCCTTTGACACAGATCATAGCAGGAAAAGTTACAGAACTAATACCCCTTCCTAACAAAGGCAGATATCGCAGGGCATTTAACGGCTTTGTGGCAGAAGAGGATGGGAAAAGACTAACCGCCGAAGAGTTCCCAGTAATAGGGACTCTTGTAGGTGATTCTCTTAAGGAATTTGAGCTTCCGAGTGGTACAATCGTCTTCTGTGAGCAAGTCACTGTCGAAGAAGTTGAAAGAGGCGATATCCTGATCCTAAGAATCGATGAAGGACCAAATGTGGGTAAAGATAAAGCTCGTGTCTGTCTTGGGCTGTGGGGACCAGAGGATCAACCCGACGAGGATCTGAAGCTTGTTGCTTGCTATGAAGGTAACGTCCGTCAATATTTTTCTGTCGAGTCCCCGAAGTACCGTAAGGATGGTAAGCCTTATAGCGGACGTATTGAGGGGTATCTGAAGACTCTATCGGCGGAAAATAGCATAATGAAAATCTCCAGACCTCACAATCCCGACACTATTCTTGGTCGTGTTAAATACACGGTCAAACAATCGTCTATGATGCTAAAACAGATGGGTCAAGTATCTGCTACATCGAGTAGCTAAATCCATTTCGGCCGGAAGAACCTTTCCGGCTTTTTTATATTCAAATAGTTCGTTGTAGAAACGAGAGAAAGGGAATTTATTTTTTAATCTTCAATGATCAACTTTCCCCGCCGACTCTTTAGCCTTGCACAAACTACAAGATCATAGCTTATCGCTACCAATGCCTACTGGGATTTATCTTGAAGAAAATAAATTCAGTTGACCCTGCGTCTCTCCTTGCTCAAAGCGACCCACCGAGTGAATCTCTTTCTCCACTTCCTTCCTATCTACTGTATAGTTTCCCCTGGATGATTCTATAATTTCTTTTTTGAAAGATGCCTCTCCTGTAGAGGGCGGAAGGGTGACGGCGCTAAAAGGGTGGGAAGATACGCCGTCAATCATCAGCTTGAGGTAAATGTGGTGGTTCGGAAGATTCACCAGATCGGCTTCGGTGAACACCGGATAGAATTCTCTGGCCAGGTATTTGGCGTCTTCCGCTCCCACTCGAAATGAAATGAGCGTACCGACATTTCCCAAGATGGCGGCTCTCATTTTCTCGTCCAGTTGATCCAGGTACTGGTGGGCCAATACCATGGCGAGTCCATACTTTCTCGCTTCAGAAAGAACGCCGGCAAAGGACAGGGTGAAGAAATTGTGCACTTCGTCCACATACAGATAAAATGACTTTCGTTTTTCTTCCGGCACATCAGCGCGACCCAAGGCCGCCAATTGGATTTTGGTGACGAGCATGGCTCCGAGAAGGGCACAGTTATCCTCCCCGATTTGCCCCTTGGCCAGATTGACGATCAGAATTTTCCCGCTGTCCATCACGTCGCGGAGATTAAAGGTGTTATCCTTTTGGCCGACAATGTTCCGGAGCGGACGACTGGTGATGAACTGACCCACCTTGTTAAGGATGGGGGAAACGGCTTCCGACCTCATCCAGGCGGAATACTTTTCAAATTCATTGAACCAGAAAGAGCGCACCTGCTCATCAGTGACGAGTCGTATAACCACGCTGCGGAAGTCTTTATCAGTGAGCAGTCTCGGGAGATGAAGGAGTGTGGCGCCGGGATACTCCAAGAGAGTGAAGATCGAATGGCGCAGAATGTGTTCCAGTGGTGGTCCCCAGAACTCCGGCCAGATCTTTTTGAAAACCGAAATCAGCCCGGATGCTACCAGGTGATGCGAATACGGCGAGCATTTTTCCAGAGGATTAAAGGCAATGGGATATTCTAAGTCCCCCGGATTGAAGTAGATTACATCGTTGATCCTCTCCTGAGGGACACAATCGAGGACCCTTTCCGCCAGATCTCCATGGGGATCGATGAGCGCCACCCCCCGGCCTTCCCGGATATCGGAAATAATCATGTTGGAGAGCAGCGTGGATTTCCCGGTGCCAGTTTTCCCGATGACATACATGTGGCCACGCCGGTTTTTCTGCTTGATTCCGAATATCTTCCGGATGTCCCGGTAGTTGGTGACAGCGAAACGGGTGATTGAATTTGAGTCGTTGATATTTTCAGTCATGCTCCCATTTTGCTGACCGACGACATCGAAAATAAGCCAAGCAAAGCTGCTTCCAGCGACAATTAAGCCCTCCTTACGCATCCCACCCGGTTTCTCTAACCTTATCTGCGGACAGCACATTACAAACCCCAAAAAGAAAGGAGCACACCGATGGGAAGGACAGTCAAAA
>DBZJ01000017.1 GCA_002311635.1 Syntrophaceae bacterium UBA1163 | reverse complement strand
ACTTTTTCTACAACCTCAACGCTGCGGGTCACCGGGAGTCGGGTCTATCGGCGATCCGGTGAAGCCGCCGGTTCGGCATAGTTCTATTTCTCCGATACCAGTTCTAAGTGGTCGCCCCGAAGTTCATAAGTTAAGGTGCCTTTCCCGCTTGGGCAACAGAGAGCGTCCGATGGCAGGTATACAAGGGTTTCGAGTATGATCTTACCGTCTTTGAAGTCAACTCCTGTCGGATCGCGTTCGCCTCGACCGCCAGTGCGTATTGTAATTGGCTGCCAACCGCGACCGGAAAGGAAGACAGCCATGAAGTCATAATGATTGTTGCCCCCACCGCCTATTCCCTCAACCGTGAACAACACAATGAAATCATCCGTACCATCTTTATCGATGTCAAAAAGTGTCTGGTAATGTCTGAACTGACAATATTCTTGACCGTTCAGTTCTTTTGCCTTGGCGGCAATAATGGACTCAACAAGTTCGTTGCGAACATTACAGGTTGGGACGATCTTTCCAGCACAAGCCAATAGAACAAATGAACTGATCGTACTAATGAGCAGGATGGTTGTAATTCTTTTCATCTGATGCGGTTGCGGAACATGGCAATCGGCCGCGGAGTTTACGTGGTCGGCGGGATTGCATGGTTATGTGCGCCTATTCCACTTTAGGCGTCAGAATAGTAAACGGCCGGTCTTCACAGTTTACCCCCCAATCGCGATCGGTGATGTTAAAGAGTTCTAACTTTCCCGCAACCCACTTAAACCCATATTTCTTCGTGTTTACCGGGTTTCTCGCAATATCGACTAAGAAATAATCACAGGATGCCTCCGTGGAGTCAAGGGCAGCTTCGTAAGAAAAGGATTGAGTCGGCCAATGGGCCATCCCCGATTTATCGAACGAGTAGATCTGTCCTTTTTCGTCTTGATAGGTTCCGGCCAATACTAATTCCGCGACCCGTTGCTTAAGCGACATAGACAGCCGCACAAACGGCTCTTGCTTGTTCGTAACGACCGCGTCGTCGAGAAAGGCTATTGCCTCGACTTTGCCAACTCGGTTCATCTCTGGCTTGAATGGTGCCACGGTCATTTTACGACCTGGCGACTCTACCTCCCATCCGCCAAGTACTAATCGGGAAATGCCTTTGTTTTTGTCTGTTTCAATACGGATGATTTTTCTCCATGAGCCCTCGTGATAGCTGGTCCAGTACAACTTATTGTCCTTGATCGTTAAGGTCTCAGGTCGTTCTGAAAATGGAGAGCGTGTTAAGCGGACAGTCGTTAGATACTTCTCTCTGGTCCATGTACCCTGGATGTCCTTTATCTCGAGCGAACCACCGCGACAAGCGACAGCAAAGGCAGCCTCGAAGCAAAGGAGAATCATCAGGCAGAATCTGGAAGTCCTCATATGACATTACTCACATAACATTTCGCATAACCTGCGCGGGCAATTACTAATGCCAAAAACCTGACGCGGCCAATCCGCGTCAGGCTGGATACAACTGCCTTTACATCAAGCAAGACGCTCTGCTATCTCTTTGAGCTTCAAAATGCCCCATTCAATTTTGTCCGGCTCATAAGCCGGAAAGGTCAATCTGATAAAAAGACCTTTCTTGCGCTTTTCTTCCTTACAGTTGGGAGCAAGAGCATCCCATGCAGCAGCTACACCCACACCACCTTGTTTTGCGGATTCGATGAAGGATGCTTCTTTATCACTTGAAATGTTCTCAAGGGTGAGGGGAGCAAAAAAGCCGCCGCTGATTGCAACGGGAAACGCTCCGGGGAACTGGCTATGAAGCGCGGCATTTAATGCCTCCATTCTCGGTCTGTACAGTTTGCACAAGTATTTGACGAAATCGTCATACCGCCCCGATTCAATAAAATCGGCTATGAAGGCCTGGGTCGGCAGGTTGGGGTTTATGCGCGTATTGGCAATAATGCCGGATAGATGCCCCACATAATGATTTGGAACGATCATATACCCGCACTTAGTTCCGGGAGAGATCGTTTTCGTAAAAGAGCTTGTTAAAATGGGTCCCCATTCTGAGACTTCTATCGAGCCATTCGTTTTTCCATCATACCGAAGGGCTTGATAACAGATATCCCATACGCACGGTATACTATGTTCCCGGCAAATGCGTTCAACATCCTTTCGGTTCTCTTCTGTGTAGTTGATGCCTGTTGGGTTTTGATGAAACGGTATTCCGTAAAAAGCCGCAACCGCCTTCTTATTGGCGACTTCTCTAAATTCGTTCAAATCGACCCCCTCCGGTGTCAATTTAACGCCGATCAAATGATGTCCATAGACCTTTGCATCGAGCACTACTCGATCGTAACTTGCTTCTTCAACAATGATATTGCTTTCTCTGGGGAGAGACTTGAAAAAAAGCGAGATAACCTCCAGGCCGCCGTTGCCGACGATGACTCGTTCCGGATTGACATGATGTAAGCTGCCAATCAGATCCCGCAGTGGCTTGAACCCCGAAAAATGGCCATATTGAAGCACATCCGTCCCATACCGCCTGATGACTTTTTCGTATCCCTCTGACGCCATTGGAATAAGGCGTGATAAGGCTTCTTCTGCAGGAACCCCACGCAAGAAATTGATTGATTGTTTCTCACTCATTTTTGCCCTTTGTGATCTTCTTTTATTTTTTAGTAAAGCATAACGACAAGGGTGAGGCGGTGGCCACTCACCCAAAAATGAGGCAGAGCTATTCACGCTCGCCTCGACCCGCTTGTTGGATTATTCAGTTGTTGATCGCCTTCTTATTGTTCTTGCAATATCGACAAGTAACTCAAGATCTCCAAGTGGCATATTTGTTGTAAGCAAAGAAAGCGATTTATTCAGAGATTCTCGTTTTCCAATCTTTGGAACGTAAGTCTTCGTCTCTTGTGGTGTTGCTATGACCTTTTCTTGGTCTGTTAGTGTTTGTGAAATCCTACCACGTGCGTGCGTGATCCCCTTTTGAGTTAGTCTCCAAATCCCCCGTGTAGCAGTCTCATCAAGTAGTCCTTCTTTTCGCAGGTCATTCCGAGCCCACCTTATTTCATTCTTCCACTGCGGTTCCGTTTTAACCAATTCGACTATCTTGTCTTGGGGAATGTCACGCCAATCCGCATATCCCATCTTTGTGAGTTCGTCATACGCGGAGCCTAAAGGGATTTCGCGGTACCAGTCTGAGGGGAATGTAAACAGTGACTCGATCTCGTCGTAAGCGCTATGAATATCCAAGCCTGAAGGGTGTTTTGACAATGTTGTCACAAGTACCACTTTCAATACTTCACGGTTCCTAATGTCTTTCATGATTATCCTCTTAAATCCAACGCCCTGCTTCACTCGACGGGGTCAGCAAGGCTGTACCCCGGTCGATGTGCAAGCGGTGGTTGTACAAAAATTAGCATTTTATCCACGTTTTCTGGGCAATGTCATATATTTTCATTGAAACAATTTCACTTAATTTGAGTTCAGATAAACAATGATCTAAGGTCTCTATATATTCTGCTTTTGATTTTCCTGGTAAGTTTTTGACCTTCTCTATAACCTCCTGTGCCATTTTTTTTACATGTACAAGATCAGCATCTTCAAATATTTGGTCTGTGTGTTCTTGTAATTTTATGTTATCCTGGC
>DBZJ01000202.1 GCA_002311635.1 Syntrophaceae bacterium UBA1163 | reverse complement strand
TTGGCGGTGATACGCATTTCAACAAACGAACGCCTCCCTCATGTCATTTTTGGAGATTCGGACAAAGTGGAGGTGGGAGAGTGGGTGGTGGCCATCGGAGCTCCTCGTGCCCTTGAGAAATCGGTTACGCAGGGGATTATCAGCGCCAAACATCGTCGGGCAGTAACCGACCCGACCAGCTACCAGGATTTTCTCCAGACCGATGCGGCCATTAATCCGGGCAATAGCGGTGGTCCTCTCTTGAATCTCTACGGCGAGGTAGTCGGTGTCAATGCCGCCATTGCTACGGAGTCAGGGGGGTTTGAGGGGATCGGCTTCACGATTCCCAGCAATATGGCCCAATATATTGCTAAGACCCTCATTGCCCATGGGAAGGTGGAACGGGGCTGGCTGGGTGTGACCATTCGGGATCTCACTCCAGAACTGGCTAAGAGCGTTCATGCGGAGCGCCTTAACGGAGCTTTGATTGTCGATGTGGCAAAAGGAGGACCCGCAGAGAAGGCAGGCCTAAGGAAAAACGATGTGGCCATTGCTTACCGGGGCAAAGAGATCCCGGATTCCAGCGCATTGCGAAATGATGTGGCGGAGACTCCCATCGGCACCGAGGCGAAAATGACAGTACTTCGTAACGGGAAAAAGGAGGAACTGACAGTTAGGATTGGAAGTTTGGAAGCTTCGACAAAGATCCTTGCTGCCGCAGTGAAGGATCGTTTAGGGGTGGAGGTAAGGCTTCCCACTTCAGCAGAGGTCAACAAATACGGGTTAAACCCCAATCAAGGGGTTGTGATCACGTGGTTAGATCCAAAAGGGCCACTGGCCGAAGCAGGATTTGAAATAACAGATATGATCCTGGCGATCAACGACCGGCCCATCGACAGCATGGAGAGTTTCGTGGATTTAGTGAGTTTGCTAAAGCCAAAGGAGAAAATCTCCATCCTTGCTCTCGACCATCGGAGCGGCGACACGGGAACAGTCGAAGTGGTGGCGCGATAAACGCTTCAGTAACGTAATGAGGAATTTACGAATGAAAAAGAAACCTTGGGATGCCTCGGCGATACCGAGTCTCCTTATCGCTGTTCTCTGTCTGATGGTCGGCCCGTTCACCACAAAACCGCTTCTTGCCGAGGAAAAAATATCAGAGGCCACTGAAACAGGAAGGGAAAAGAAAGCTTCAGAGAAGCTTCCTGAACCGACACTCTCCGTCACCCATCACTCGATAGAGATTAACGGGAAAGGACTGAATTACGCCGCCACCGCGGGTTATATCCAGTTGAAAGATGAAACCGGGAAACCAAAAGCCAACATTTTTTTCGTTGCTTATGTGAAGGATGACGAAGAAAGTAAGTCCAGACGTCCGATCACATTTGCCTTCAACGGAGGACCAGGGGCCTCCTCGATCTTCCTGCATCTCGGTGCCCTTGGCCCTAAACGTGCCCTCTTGGGAGATGAAAAAGCTCTACCGCCACCCTATCAACTGGTGACGAATGAATACACGTGGCTCGATTTTACGGATCTTGTTTTTATCGATCCTGTGGGTACGGGTTACAGTCGTCCTGCTCCAGGGATTGAATCGAAGGAATTTTACGGTGTCAAAGGAGATATCCAGTCGGTCGGGGAGTTCATCCGGATTTATTTGACAAGGTATCAACGATGGTTATCGCCAAAATTTATTGCCGGAGAAAGCTATGGGACCACGAGAGCCGCAGGCCTTTCGGGCTACCTCCAGAACAAGCTCGGCATTAATCTTAATGGAATCCTTCTGATTTCAGAGGTTCTGAATTTTCAGACGATTGTATTCGGTCCCGGCAACGACCTCCCCGATATCTTGTATCTGCCCCCTTACACGATCGCCGCCTGGTTCCATCGAAAGCTCCCTCCTGCATTACAGTCGGATTTATCAAAGACCCGTGAAGAGGCTGAAAAATTTGCATTAAACGAATATACTCTGGCATTGACCAAAGGGAACGGACTCTCTGATGGAGAGCGGGAGAGAATAGTTGAAAAATTGGCCGATTATACCGGCCTTTCAAAAACCTACATCAAGAATTCGAATTTGCGTATCGACCGAGATGATTTCGTCAGGGAATTGCTCCGGGACGAAAATCGCCGAATCGGCGTCCTCGATTCAAGAATTTCAGCGAGCTACAAGATCCATGAGTTTGTGGAAGACCCCAGCGTCTTTGTGGTAATCGGCCCCTTGGTCGCTACCTGGAATGACTACGTGAGAAATGAATTAAAGTTCGAGACTGAAATGCCCTATGAGATTTTGTCGGAGAAGGTGAATGAGCTGTGGACTTGGGGATCTGCTACAGGAGGACTGGGATACGTGAATGTAGCAAAGATTTTACAGAAGGCGATGAGCGAAAACAAGTTTCTAAGAATCTTTATAGCGAGCGGTTACTATGACTTAGACACATCCTACTTTGCAACAAAGTATACCGTAAACCATTTAGGACTTGACCCAAGCTTGCGGAATAATATCACCCTCGCCTATTATGACGCAGGGCATCAGATGTACACCCATTTACCCTCACTGAAAAAACTAACGGCAGATGTAGCCAGGTTCTTTAAAGCCGCATCCCCTTCTGAGCGTTGATCATTCATCACTGGAGGGATGAAGCCTGACGCTTTGATACATTAGCCATCTGGCGGCTTGAGAGGTGAGAGGATAATTGTTTAACTTCTTTGGGATCAAGGGAGTTCGCTTTAAGAGACGTTTAGAAAAAGGTGGGCTCATTCTTCAACTCTGTCGCTTACAAGATTTGCCCGCCTTACATTCGCTCATCACCCCCGAGGTTTTTCGGGAAACAGCGAGTGCCGAATTTCAGGCCTTTCGTTCCCTATTCTTTTTTTTAAAATGGGTCATGACAACCTTCCAGGTGATTTATCTCATCGAGATTGACGAGAGTGGCACACACAGGATCGTTGGGCTTGCCGGACTCTATGACATCGAACTAAGCCGAAGTTTAAGATTATCACTCACTGTATTTAACCCTGAAGACAGAAGACGAGGATACGGGGAAAAAGCTCTAAAGCTTCTTCTCGGTCTTCTTCAAGAGAATGGGGCAGCAGAAGTGGTTTATGCAGAAGTCTTGAAAAACAACGTCCCATCTCTGCGTCTTTGCATAAAGCTTGGCTTCAAAGTGAAAAGACTCTATCAAGACAGGGTCTTACTCGAAAAAGATCAAAAAAGGAAATCCGAGGAGGGATGATGATGAAACGTAGAGTTTTCCAACGATCGATTGCTTTGCTGATCGCGCTTCTGATTGCTACGATCTGGGCCGCCGCGGGCCAGGCCCAGACTCCGGCAAGGGGGCCTGGCGAGCAGGGCGAATTGGACCAACTTTTCAAAAAAGCCCGGGAAAACTTCCCAAGAAAGGATTTCAAGGACGCCGCGGCTGATATCCGAAAGGGGCAAGCATTCGTTAAGCAGGAAGCCGACCGGGCCACAGGTGAAGCGAAGCAAACCCTCACGGCCTCTGCACAGGATCTGAATAAACTAGCAGAGGAGTTGCAGAAAAGGACCATCCGTTCTGTCAAAGATCTCGACTCCGTCTTTGCTCGAACCCATCATACCCTCGCAAAATATTACCAGCAGAAAGCTTCTGAATCCTGGACCAAGAGGGCGATCTCAGAAGCCGGGCACTACCTGAAATTGGCCGCTGCTCATCTCGAAAGCGCTCTCGCCTGGGCTGGTCAACAAATAGAAGCCGAGGGCGCAGCAGCTGTAGAAGAGGCGAAACGTGTTGGTGAGAAAATGGAGAAAGCAGCGGATTGGGCAGCCTCTGAGGTCGGGAAAGACATAGACGCCATTGGGAAGGAGATCGAGAAAGCCGGCCATAAGATCGAGTCTTTGGACTTCACGTCGTCCTCTATTCAGGTATCAGAAAAGGCAGGAGGACCTGTTGATTTGAACACGGCCATTATACAAGTGGCGA
>DBZJ01000220.1 GCA_002311635.1 Syntrophaceae bacterium UBA1163 | reverse complement strand
CAATACTTTGTTACGATTGCCTCATCCGAAGTCTCCGCACGCTGTTTGTCATTTTCTTGAGGGAGGTTATGAACGAAGGCCATATTCCTAAGATTGCGCAAGAGCTGAGTCTCACCCCGAAACAGGTCCAGGCCACGGCAGACCTTTTGAATGAAGGGGCGACGGTCCCCTTTATAGCCCGATACCGAAAGGAAGCCACAGGCTCTCTGGATGAGGTTGCCATCACAGCGGTTCGCGACCGGCTCAATCAGCTCATGGAGCTGGACAAGCGCCGTGAGGCCATCCTCAAATCTTTAGAGGAGCGGGGACAGCTCACCGATGAGCTAAAGGAGAAGATCCTTTCGGCGGAGACCATGGTCGTTCTGGAAGATATCTATTTGCCTTACCGGCCGAAGCGCCGGACCCGGGCAACCATCGCCAAAGAAAAGGGACTGGAACCTTTGGCCCGGCTTCTTTTTGCACAGGATGACATCGACCCGTTGGCCGAGGCAGCTGCTTTCGTCGATCCTGAAAAAGGGGTTGATTCCGCGGAGGACGCCCTCGCAGGAGCCTGTGATATCATCGCAGAATGGGTGAACGAAGATCAGACGGCCCGGGCCAGGATGCGTGATTTCTATTCATCAAAGGCTGTTTTTAAGTCAAAGGTGATTCCGGAGAAGGAGTCTGAAGGAATCAAGTACAGGGATTACTTTGACTGGGAAGATCCTGTGAGCACAGCGCCATCCCACAGGATTCTTGCCATGAGGCGAGGGGAGAAAGAGGGTTTTCTCACGCTGAGGGTCATCCCCCCCGAAGAGGAGGCCCTGGAAATCCTCGACGATCTTTTTGTGAAAGGGGAAGGGCCTGCATCCCAGCAGGTCAGGAGCGCCGTGCACGATAGCTACAAGAGACTTCTCTCTTCTTCCATGGAGACTGAGATTCGGTTGGCAACAAAGAAGCGGGCAGATGAGGAAGCGATAAGGGTCTTTATCGAGAACCTCCGTCAACTTCTTCTTGCTCCGCCCCTCGGCCAGAAGAATGTCCTTGCCATCGATCCCGGTTTCCGGACCGGTTGCAAGGTGGTCTGTCTCGACCGCCAGGGCAAGCTCTTACATACCGAAACCATTTATCCCCTGCAGTCCGAAAAGGCGGCAGCCGAGGCAGGCTCAAAGATCCGTGAGATGTGCGAGCGCTTCGGCATAGAGGCCATTGCCGTCGGGAACGGCACCGCAGGAAGGGAGACGGAGACTTTCATCCGCAGCCTCGATCTCCCGAAGAGCATTCAGGTGGTGATGGTCAACGAGAGCGGCGCGTCGGTTTATTCAGCCTCCGAGGTGGCAAGGGAGGAGTTCCCCGATCAGGATGTGACCGTGCGCGGAGCGGTCTCTATCGGCCGGAGGCTGATGGACCCTCTGGCAGAGCTGGTAAAGATCGACCCGAAGTCGATCGGCGTCGGCCAGTACCAGCACGATGTGGACCAGGGAGCGTTGAAGAACAGTCTTGATGATGTGGTGGTCAGCTCTGTGAACCGTGTGGGCGTGGAAGTCAATACGGCCAGTAAGCAGCTTCTGACCTATATCTCGGGGTTAGGACCCCAGCTTGCAAAGGGGATCGTGGAGTACCGGAATGGATACGGTCCGTTTCAATCGAGAGAAGGATTGAAGCAGGTCCCCCGTCTGGGACCCAAAGCCTTTGAGCAGGCCGCGGGTTTTTTGCGCATCAGGGATGGAGAAAACCCGCTGGATCGAAGCGCGGTCCATCCGGAAAGCTATCCCATTGTGGATGCCATGGCAAGGGATCTGGGCTGCTCGGTGCTGGATTTGATGCGCGACGAGAAGCTCCGGGAGAGAATCAATTTGAAACAATATATCTCGGAGAAGGTGGGCCTTCCTACGTTAAATGATATCCTGTCGGAACTCTCCAAACCCGGCCGCGATCCGCGTGAGGAGTTTGAAGCCTTCCGATTCGCAGAAGGGGTTGAAAAGATAGAGGACGTAAAACCCGGGATGAAGCTTCCCGGAATTGTGACGAATCTTACGGCATTCGGTGTCTTTGTCGACATCGGCGTCCATCAAGACGGGCTGGTCCATATCAGCGAACTTTCCAACCGTTTTGTGAAAAACCCGGCGGAGGTCGTGAAGGTTCATCAAAGGGTATTGGTAACGGTGCTGAATGTGGACCTCGAAAGAAGGCGGATTTCCCTTTCCATGAAGGACAGTTCGCCCAAACCCAGTGAAGTCCCAAAGGCGGCGGAGAGCAAGAGGGAAGACAGGAGAGGGGAAAAAAGGCAGAAACAAAAAAGCACCTTTACAAATAACCCCTTTGATGCAGTTTTAAAAAACAGGAACCAATAGATGACTTGATTTGTCCTGACCAGCGTTTTAGTTGACGGACTGTGTCAAGATAACGCTTCTTGCAAATTACACCTACTTATCTTCACGTGAGACAAGGAAAGGTCACTGAAGATTTGCGATTGAAATAATTAAAAAGGCGGGATCATTTCTGGCCCTCCCCTCGATCTTTGAAAACGAATTACTATACACTTTTCTTCTGAATGCCTGCTTTACTCCTTTTTTCAATCCATCGATGAATGTTTTCGTGGTAGATATAGAAGACCAAAATGATCAGAGCAGATATCCCCAACAGGATTAATAAGGTCATGTATTGTTGATCAAAGGCCTTTGCTCCTTGAAGTGTCGCCATCAATGTCCCTGGTATCCTCCCGATGGTTGAGATAATGAGGAAAATTCCCAAATGCATCGGCGTTAAACCTAAGAGGTAGCACAACGCCACCTTTGGAAAACCAGGAATTAAAAAAAGGAGAAAACTGAGGATAACCCCCTCATGATCACTCAGATAAGCAAATTTTTTTCTCAGCTCAGGCGAAACGAACCTTTCAACAATCCGCTTCTCAAAGATCCTCGCTATGCTGAAGGAAAGCCAAGAACCTATTATGAGCCCGATCATGGAATAGAGCATCCCCGCCCATACCCCAAAAAGGTAACCTCCTAAAAACTCAATGGCCTCCCCTGGAATAGGAGGGATAACCGCATGTAGGATGTGGAATGAGATAAAAACGAGAGGAGAGTATGGCCCAAAGGACTTGATAGCTTTTTTAAATTGGTGACGGTCCTGAACGAGACCCTGAAGTTTAACCGCCTGAATCCACAATTGTGAGTTGTATAGATAAATAAGAAGTATAACGAGTCCAACTAAAAGACAGGTAATCCAAACCCACTTTGGTCTTAATTGGGGTAACGACTTCATTAAAGGAGATTCATCCATCCTTAGGATGGGACACCTTCTCTTGGTACCCCCTCTTTTAATCCTTCCGATTTTGCATTCTCATTCTTTTCTTTTTCCAACTCCTTCCCATCTCCAATAGGGGCTGATTCCCCTGTGGGAGAGGAAGCCGTCTCCTGGATAGAATCCTCTACGGGAGTAAATACATCTCCTGCCGTTTCTTTCTTAGTCATGGAAGCAGATAACCTTCCCACCAGAGTATGGACGTCCATGGTCAAATTGCTTCTCATCTCTTGCAATTCGTTAATGCCGATACTCTCCTTCACCTCTTCAGTGGCTTTCTTAACTTCCGCCATCGCCTTACCAATGGTCTTTGCTAATTCCGGAAGTTTTTTAGGCCCAAAAACAATCAAGGCAATCGCCAGGATGACCAACAAATCCGGCCCTGCAAGCATAAAACCTCCCTCCCGAGAAGACTCAAGAAAACACCCCTTCAGAAGGATAAAAGAAACCTTCTACTCCTTGGTTTTACCTGAATTGTCTTCTAATTTCTTTTGGGGGGTTTCGTCACCTTCCAAGCCTTTCTTGAAGCTTCGAATCCCCTTTCCAAGACCTGCGCCAAGGTCGGCAATTCTATTACCACCAAAAATGACCAAAGCAATCACCAAGATAACCAACAAATCTGGCCCTGCAAGCATAAAACCTCCTTCTCCTTAATTGGATGTCTGTAAGCTCTTGTGAACTAACACCAAATAAATAATCGCCAGTCAACATGTCAATTATAACATATTTAATTGTCCTGTAAATTTCCTACAGAGGAAGGGAGTATCGGGTGACCGAAGGCGAAAATGGGGTTGCAGATGAACGAATCTTATAACCTTTAATTATTTCAATATATTTTGGATTCCTTTCCGAGTCCGAATGGGGCATAAATCGCTGTTTCGCTTATTTTCACCGGCGAGATCTATCTTGGTTTTGGGAAACTAACGTTTTAAGTTCTCCAAAGGGTGACCCGGCAAGAGAATTCCCAATTTTGCCGGGCTTTCGGACACTTCTGTGCAAACGGTGCGAAACTCTACGATAATCTTATAAAGGACCTTATCCCTTATGGAGAAGCAATCTTTTCTCAGTTTCCGTCCAATTGATATTTCTGAAAAAGGCCTCAATATAGTCCGCCCTCTTAAGACCGTAGTCGATCATAAAAGCGTGTTCAAAGACATCCATGATTAAAATGGGCATCCCTCCGGACGGATGGCCCCCGTCATGCTCATTGATCCAGAAATTGATGAACTTCCCGCTGAGGATATCTTGATAGAGGACAACCCATCCGATCCCTCGCATCGCCCCCGTCGCCTTAAAATCCTTTTCCCAGGCCTCATAGCTACCAAAAGACTCGACAAGTTTTTGGTACAATTTCCCCGTTTTACTGACACTCCCTTTGCCCCCGAGGTTTTCAAAATAGAATTCATGAAGCCTCATTCCATTGAATTCCCATCCAAGTCTTCTCTTCATCTCTGCATACTCGGGGGTGGCGACCTTACCCTCTTTCAACATCTGGCCAAGGGCTTCAAGAACTTTGTTGGTGTTGGTGACATACCCCTGATAGAGAGTGAAATGGTTTTTTAGAAGGGTTTCGCTGAATCCTTCCATGCCTATGAGCCGATTGTAATCCTTTGCATTGTAAGTCATCTTTTCCTCCGCTTGTGTTTTTGGAATAGAAGTCTCCGGTTCGCCTGCAATAAGGGTGATTCCCATTATCCCTGACATGAACAAAAACTGGCGCCGATCTATAGAAAATGATTTCATTTCCAGTCCATTTCAAACCGCTTAACTTGCAGAAGATGGGGACTGGGACGTTCAGTAAGCAAGTGAGGTTTTTCCGGTTTCGAGATAACCTACATCGATCTTCGCAATACCGGAGTCGGCCGCCTCCCTTCGGGTTATGTTTTCACCTTTGATGAAAAGACTTCCGACAATGACTTTGTCGGCAGCTCGATCCACGTAGACCACCATTGGGATCTCTTTATCCGCTTTTATGACGAGTAGTTTAACCGCATAGAAATCGGGAATGGAGCTCTCCCACTTCTCGACAAATTTTACCTCTACGTCGCCAGGCAGGTCCGCTTGGATTCTGACAGTTTCAATGGCAAGCTGGACCATATTATTTTCTCTTGAGAAATTATTCAGTCTTAAGAGAAGGGATATTAATAACAGCCCCATGATTCCGATAAAGACCTTCGTCATCGCCTTGGTCTTCCTCCCGAATTCTATTTGTCACCATCTTATCCAAGAGACGTGAAGAAGTGAATCGGGTCTACTCCGTATTTTCGAAATAAAAATACCCTACCTTAAATGATTTCTTGGGTAGCAAGCCCCAAAAAATCATGTAAAATAAAAGTAATTGACGGGAAACAACCCTTCTTCGTTTGGTTTGAGAAGGATAATAAGGATAATAAGGAGATGAAAGCGATGAGATCTGTCGATTTACAAGATGTCCTGGATTTGGCCCGCGGCTTTATGGATTGCCGTGTTTTTCTTTCTGCCGCCGAGCTTGACCTCTTCACGCTTCTTACACCGGCCCCTCTCCCTGCCCAGGAGGTAGCGAGCAGGACCGGTGCTGACAGCAGGGGTTTGACGATCCTCCTCGACGCCCTTTCGGCAATGGGCCTTCTGGACAAGCGAGGAGAGGTCTATCAGTGCTCCCCTTCCGTCTCACGTTTTCTTTCCGCCGATGCTCCCGATTCGATTCTTCCCATGGTTCTCCACATGGCCGGTCTCTGGAGGAGGTGGTCAAGCCTGACGAGTATTGTCCGGGGGACTCAGGTTTCCGATCTGGTAACCACTTCTTCTCGCAATATGGATGAACTGCGGGCTTTCATCGGGGCCATGGACGTTATCGCGAAGCCCTTAGCCCCGCGAATCGTTACGGATGTCCATCCCGGCTCGTCAAGACATTTACTCGATGTGGGCGGGGCTTCCGGGACTTACACCATCGCTTTTCTTCAGGCCGCTCCCGAGATGAAGGCGACCTTATTCGACAGACCGGAGGTGATTGAGATAGCGCGCGAACGCTTGGGAAAAGCAGGAGTTCTTGATCGGGTAACCTTGGTTTCGGGCGATTTCTATCGGGATCAGCTACCGCCAGGACATGATTTGGCCTTTATCTCGGCGATCATTCACCAGAACAGCCCGGACCAAAACGTGAGCCTCTTTCGCAACGTGTTCCGATCTCTGGACCGGGGCGGACGGGTTGTCATCCGGGATCATGTCATGGAGCCCGACCGTACCCGGCCGAAGGATGGCGCGCTCTTCGCAGTCAATATGCTCGTCTCCACTGCTGGTGGCAGGACGTATACTTACGATGAAATCAAGGGTTGCCTGGAACAGGCTGGTTTTATTAAAGTGCGTCTCCTCCGGAAAGGAGAGCGCATGGATGCATTGATTGAAGCATTCAGACCATGACGGCGGAGCCCGTCACTACAAATTTGGCTCGGGGTGAACAGTCACATCCGCATTCGGTATCAGCTTCTGGATGGTGCGCTCAATTTCCTCCGTAAGATTGTGGGCCTCTCTTAAGGTTTGGTTACCATCGACGAGGACATGGATATCCACAAAAAGCTGTGGGCCCGAATAGCGCACCCTCACATGATGGCAATTGGTTACACCGGCGAGGGCACCTACCGCAGAGATGATTTTTCGCTCAATGCCTGACGGGGCGACGTCCAGAAGCGCTTGGACGGTGCTCACCCCAAGCTTGACAACGATGTAAACTACAATCAATCCCACGACGACGGCTGCAACCGAATCTGCCTGGTGCAGAAACGCCAAACCCGGTACCCACTGGCCCACTTTCACGCAGACCAGTCCCAGGATGACGACGCCGGAGCTCCAGATATCGGTGCTAAAGTGCAACGCATCCGCTTCAAGGGCCTGGCTGCGATATTTTTTGGCTGCCCGATAAAGGACGCGAGAGCGGGAGACATCCACCGCAATGGATATGATCATCACAGCGAAGGACCAGAAGGTGATTCTAAAGGCAACGGCGTGAAAGAGAAGACGATGGGTGGCCTCGTAGATGATCCAGAAGCAGGTCACCAGAAGAAGCAGGGTTTCAAAAAGCGCCGAGAGGTTTTCCGCCTTGCCATGGCCATAGAGGTGAGTGCTGTCCGCCGGCTTGCCGGAAATTCGGATGGCCAGGAAGGTCATCAGCGCAGCCATGAGATCAAGCCCGGAATGGGCCGCTTCGGCAAGAATGCCCAGACTTCCTGTGGAAAGCCCTACGATAATCTTAAAACCAGTCAGGCCCACAGCTGCAATGACAGAACTCATTGCAGCCCATTTTTTTTCGTGCGCACCCTGTTGAGAAAAGGTGGTAACTACCATCTTTCCAAAGCATCCCCAAAATATTGAAATTCCAGTTTGACAAAGAGATTCAATTAAAGCAAAAGAAATCTGGCACAGGGTAATCAAATTGGCAAAGTGGTCAGCCAAATATGAAAATCGGTGTGTCCCTGTTTTTGTCTGCGCACTTTGTAACTATAACAAAATTGTGTCCTGAAAGACAGGTGAAGCGAGGGGTCAAATCCCGGTTTAGAGAACTATCCTTTTTCCCCAGCCTGTCTTTGCGAGCACCTGGAAGGTGCGCGGCAATCTCCCGGAAAAAGCGAGACTGCTTCGTCTCACTCGCAGAGACCGTTTCCAAGATAGGAAGTTGGACGAAACATTCATCCATTCTGCCTGCATCACCGTTTTACCTCCATATTAGGTTTCTGGGGTTCGATCCGTCGTCTCGATAAATCGTTGGATGGCGTTGAAATAATCCTTGAAGCCTACGATCATGATGTCATTGTGGGTTGCCGAGGGGATAATGAGGAGTTCTTTTTGCAGACTTCCGAGATGCTGATAGATGGCCTTTGCATTTTCAACGGGGACAAGGCTATCCTGCTCACCATGGATGATCAGCGTGGGGAGGAATATCTTTCCAATCGTCTCCAGGCATTCCTGATCGATCTTTTGCCGCCCCATTGCCGGTGCGGGCATTCCAAGACGAAACATGAGTCTCACCACACTGGGAAAACCGCTCTCGATGATGAGTCCCCTCATCTCTTCTTGATGCTGAGAGGCCAGTTCCAGTGCTGCCATGCTTCCCAGAGACCTTCCCATCACCCACAGGTCTTTTCGAAGATTTCTTTTTAAGAGTTCTTCTCTGACCTCCTTAAAGATGACATGGGAATCGTTGACGAGGTCCGTAAGCGTAGGGGTTCCGGTGCTGGCTCCATAACCTCGATAGTCGGCCACGACCAGGTTTATTTTTTTTTGGTGGTAAAAACGAGAAACCTCGTCATAATCGCTCACGACCTCGCCATTCCCGTGGAAATACAGAATCCACGGCCATTCGCGATGGCCCGTGTAGAAGCGACAGGAGATGGAGACATTATCCTCGACCGCCACAGATAGGTCGAAGGCATTTTCCGGACAGGGGGTAAAATCCTTCCGGGGATAGAAGATGAATTGTAATAAGAACGCTTTGTCCAGGGGAGAATAATCGATCATCGGCAATGCCTCAGTCATGGGTTTTTATCCCCCTTTGGCAAAGGGGGATAATGAGGGATTTTAAAATTATGTTGATAAAATCTCCCCTCGCCCCTCTTTGCCTGTCTAAGGACAGGGAAAAGATTACCAAAGAGGGGTATGAGAGTTCATTGGTATTACATGAACCCGTAACTGAGGGGTTATCATCGCCAATACCTCACAGAAGCATGGATCAAATCTTCCGATACATGTTATATTTGCGCATCCACGCTCCCTTGATGTTATAATGCTTCATATTTTTTGGCAATCTTTTTGAAGGGAAAAAAACCGGAGAAAGGAGCCTAACGATGGGAGAGAGAATACCGACGCGGCAGGAAGCCCTGGAGCTTCTGCATCAGTATAACCAAACGGAATCCTTGCGCAAGCATGCCTACGCCGTCGAAGGGGTGATGCGCCACATTGCCAGAAAGCGCGGCGAGGATGAGGAGAAATGGGGAATCGTTGGCCTCATCCACGATCTCGATTACGAAAAGTTTCCGGATCAGCACTGTTCCAAGACCCGGGAGATCCTCCAGCAAGAAGGGTGGCCGGAGGAGTATATCCGGGCGGCTGTTTCTCACGGATGGGGGATATGCTCGGATATGATGCCGCAGACAGCGATGGAGAAGGCACTTTATGCCATCGATGAACTGACCGGGCTCGTCGTGACCACAGCGCTTATTCGCCCCTCTAAGAGTGTCTTGGATGTTCAGGTGAAGTCGGTGAAGAACAAATGGAAAGACAAGCGATTTGCAGCGGGAGTGGATCGGTCGGTGATTGAAAAAGGGGCGTCCATGCTCGGAGTGGGGTTAGACGAGCTGATTGAAGATACCATCAAGGGGATGCAGGAAGTGGCCGAGGCCATAGGGCTCAAGGGGAATCCGGGGGCTCAATGACGCAATGTTCCGGATGATGTAAGAAATATCGGGATGTGCCTCGACCGATAAGAACGGATGTCTCGTCGAACCTTTAGGATTGCGGGTTATTAATGTTATTAAAGATTGTGGAAGACAAAGATGGCTGGAATTGAATTTTTCAAAAAAGAAGATCAAGCCTGGTTCCTCGACCCCAAGGAGGGATTTTCGAAAAAATCGATTTCCCTTGAGATAAGAAGAGATGATCTGACCGGTCATAGGTCTCGGATTCTTCCTTACCGTCGAAAGTATCCTGAAATCGTCATTTCCCCGGAAATGCTGGAGGCTTCAAAGAAAGTCTGTCCCTTCTGTGTAGACCAGATCCTTTTATCTACCCCAAAGCTTTTACCCAAGATCGCCCCCGAAGGGAGAATCCGCAGAGGAAGGGCCTGCTTGTTTCCCAACGCATTTCCTTATGCGCGGTACAATTGGGTGATTGTTCTCGGCGAAGAGCATTTCCTCTATCCCGATCAATTCTCCGTTGAGATGTTGAGAGATGGCTTTTCAGTGGCGCAAGAAGGGATCCAAAGGATCGTAAAAAGCCAGCCCGACTTCCAATACAGTTCCATTAACTGGAATTACCTCCCTTCTTCGGGAGCAGGATTGTTCCATCCCCATATCCAGATCCTCGTTGAGGATGTCCCCACCGCCTCGCATAAAGAGGTGCTCGATGGGATCCTCAGGTATCGGAATGAGGGTATCCCTTCTTTCTGGGAGAGTTTTCTCTCGGAAGAGATCAAGAGGGGGGAAAGATATATCGGCCGTCAGGGGGATGTCCATTTCTTAACGGCCTTTTCGCCCCGTGGCATCTTTGGAGAGGTCCTCATCCTCTTTTCCAATCGATCGACGATCGACGAGGTGAGGACTGAAGACTGGGCCGATTTTTCTCAGGGACTGACCAAGGTCTTTCAATATTTGAAAAATCATATCCTCAGCTTCAATCTTTCCCTTTTTTCCGGAAATCGCGACGGGAGTCGGTCATGGGTCTATGGAAGACTTTGTCCCAGGATGATCATTCCTCCGTGGCTTACGAGCGATATTAACTATTTCGAAAAACTTCACGGCGAAGTCATGTGTGTCATCTCTCCGGAGGAACTCTGTAGAGACATCAAGCCCTTCTTTGCCGGTTCTCATCAAGCCTAATGATACGCAAGTTCTTGGCCGTCCCTAATTCCCGTACCATTTTTTGAGGGTCTCCGGACTCGCCCCCAGAAGATAAAATATCACCAGGATAATATTCATCAGTTGCTGGCGCAGGACGCCGCGCTCCAGGAACCGCCGGGCTGAAGTTGTAACGGGCTGCTTGAGCAGTGCCACGCGGCCGGTGCTGTGCAGTCGTCGCAGGAAATCGATGTCTTCCATAAACGATATTTCTGAAAATCCGTTTAAACGCTCAAACACGGGCCTCCTGACGAATATCCCCTGGTCCCCATAGTGGAAATACCGAAATTCAAGTCGCGTAAAGAAAGTGATAAGCCGAAGAAGAAGTCTTGGATTATCGAATCTCAACGTAAATGTACCACCGACAATCCGGGGATCGGCCAGAGCCCTTTCCAGAAGGGGAAAGGCGCGTGGAGGGAGGCAGGAATCGGCGTGCAAGAAAAGGAATACGTCACCGGTAGCGTGGCGTGCCCCGGAATTCATCTGAACGGCACGGCCCTGCGGGCTGTGGATCACCCTGGCATGCGGTTGGACGACCTCGACCGTCCCGTCAATACTACCGCCGTCGACGACGATCAGCTCAAACTCACCTTGCTGAATCTTCACGCTGTCCAGGCAGGAAAGAATCCCTTCGGCCTCGTTCAACGCAGGAATAATAACGGAGATTTTCATGGATTAGCAAAGAGAAAATGACATGGATCCAATACTGGGTGATCCGATTGCAGGTACTTCCATAACATCGGCCTGACACGAATCTTCAAGGGTTGCCCCGAACGTCTCGATTTAGCCTCAGATAAAATCCTAATGCGACGATGAGGATGGCCAGGGATGTGGCATTCGCACCAATCACAATGAAGTCTTGGAGATGTATGCCGTACAACATCCATAAGGCGGATCCTGCACCGAATTGAAACAGGGTCAATTCACTCACATCCTTGACCGAATGGGTTTTCCACATCTTGATGATCTGCGGGACAAACCCGAACATGGTCAAAAAGGCGGCGCCGATACCTACGATCGTCCAGGACATCTCTCTTTTTATTCCTTTCTTAGTCTGTGTCTCTAAGGCTCATCTTCCCCATCTCAAGCCTCACACCCACTGCCACCTGAAATCTCGAATCTCTGTCGGCAGCTTATCCTCCCCTGGATCTTCCCCTAGTCGTTAGAGGCAGTTCCTCTACGGACCTGACCAGATGCATACATTCCAGAGAAAACCCGGGACGGGAGAAAGATTACAGATGGTCGCGGATGACCTTGATGAGCGTCTGGATTTCTTCGGCGGTGAGCTTGCCGTCTTTTCTGAAGATCAATCTCCCTTCCTTATCAAAAGCAAGAACGTCACTGCTGTCATCAGCGATCTTCCAGGCATTCACCAACACCCTTTTGTAATCCCGGACGTAAATGGTCCGGGGATAACGCTTCTGTTTCTCTTTAAGGGCAGAATTGATGGCAAAATTGGGAAGCCAGGTGGCGGCCATGTTAATGATCCCAACCGATTGAAACTTATCTTCTGGAAAGTTCTCTCTGTCCAGCGCCTCGCTCGCATCATTGTTCGTATCCTTTTCATCCGGGTCGACGTAAAAAAGGACATGAACCTTTTTCTGTAACTCTTCGCTGCTCCAAGGCGTTCCATCCAGACGCCCTCCCAGCTTTTCTTTTAGCTCCACCTTTGGAGGAATTTCACCTATCTCAATAGCCTGGGCAGCATGGTTTATCAGAAAGACGGCCAAAACGGGGATCAACCATTTTACGTGCTTCCTCATCGTCGCCCTCCTCATTTATAATTTGTATACACCATATCGCCGAAAATGGGAATATCAAGTAAGCCCCTCTCCCCCTAATGCCATCTGGTAATCGGGATAAGTGGCAAAAATTCCAAACGGGACGGACAGACGGGTGAGAAAGCTTTAGGGCGCAACCTTTTACCCGCGAAACTCAGCGGGTTCAAGGTCATGATAGAATTAACTTTCTTGTGACGACGACAATTTCCCCTAAGATTAAACGTGCGTATTCTAAAGCTTTGGAATCCGGCTGTTTGTCCCGGTTTTATCCGACTCCATTCGGTTACGACACAACCGCAGGTGGAGGCCAGAGCTTTGCAGAGCAGATCAAGCGGGTGCAGCGGCGAAACCCGATGTTTACCGGCAGGTAGAAGAAAGGCCGAAGCCTCGGCCGTGTCATAATTCTTTGCCATATGCTCCGCCATGAATAGATTTTCCTCCATGCGGATCTCATCCCCCAGTGGAGCTGCTCCGGCGTCATGTTTTTGGGGAAAAACGTCACCGATCCGTGATCGTAATCGCGCCAGTCGTGGCTGAAGATTCGGCCCTGGGAGTCCATCTGCGCGTGGAACGGGGTGTCCGGAAGAGGAGTGAGGATGAGTGTAAAGGCAGTCTGAAGCCGATTTTCTACGGCGAATTCGGCGATCCGGTCAAAGACCTCAGGGGTGTCTTCGTCGAATCCTACGATGAATGTGCCCATGACTCCGATCTCGCGTTCATGAAGCCGGCGGATAGAGTCGGCATATTCAGCCGTCCGGTTCGGAAACTTATGCATGGAGTCGATGGATGTTTGGGAGAGGGATTCGAAGCCGATGTTCACGCCGATACAGCCCGATTCTGCCATCAGGTCGAGCATGGATTCATCTCGCGTGAGGTTGAAGCTCGCATGGCCGTACCACCTGATGTCGCAGTCCTTGAATACCCGGAGCACATCCCGGGCATGGCCCGGGTCCGAAACAAAATTGGAGTCCATCACATAGAGGAGGCGCCTTTCGATAAAATAAGGAACGTCAGCGTGCCAGTGTCGTGCGAGCCAAGTCTTCCACCGCGCCTGAGGAGGCCTTGGGCCGAAGAGGGCCATCACCTCCTCCCGAATGGCTTCCGGCCGCCGACCTCGATACCTTCTGCCGAAAAATTTCTGAACCCCGCAAAAGGCGCATCCGACTGCACAGCCCCGGGTGGTCTCTATGATTTCCCCGGGGTAGTAGAATTTTTTGTTGAAAAGATCGCGCCTCATGACCGGAAGCCGGTCAAGGTCTGTCTCCGGGCCGAGATATTTTTTCTTCAGACTTTCCCGTTCAAAATCGTCGAGAATCTCTTGCCATATGGCTTCGGCTTCTCCGAGAATCACGGAATCGGCATGTTCCAGGGCCTCCTCCGGAAGAGCGGTTACATGAAATCCGCCTAATATCACCTTCGTTCCTTCAGACCGCAGACGATCGGCGATGGCATAAACGTTCGGTATATGGTGAGTGAGTCCGACAATTAAAGCCAGATGACAGCCTTCCCCGTAAGGAACAGGCTCGTTGGCCTCGTCAACGAGACGGACGTTGAATCGATCCGGCGTGAGGGAAGCAATCGTCGCAAGACCGATGGCAGGATATCCGAGCAGGGGCAAGCGGATGCCGAAAGCCTTATTGCGCGCCCTTGAGCCCGTTGCAGCCGCTATAAGGAGTAGGTTGGGGCGGTCCATGGTGCCACGGGAGAGAACTCCTGATTTTCCCCGCCCAGTGCCGCGTTCCGGTCTATGATAATGATTCTTCAAATAACCTCTCGGGGCCGACAAGATGGGAAGGCTGATGATCGCTGCTTCAAGGAAGCGTGATATATTAAGGAATGATTGTCAAGGATAAGACGGTTCAAGCTGGTGAGGATTCCGATTAATGCCTCACTGAAGCAGGGATGAAATCCGACCATCCGTCAAGAATACCTTCAAAAATCTTATCAGGCGGACGTTTCATGGGGTAACATTCAGGAGCACCCTTATGTTTCCTTGCTCTTCAGGGATTCTTTTAGCTGGCCTACAAGCTGAGGTTGCCGCCATAATATTTTCTCCGGCATCCTCGGCGGAGGTCGTCAATTGTGCACGGGAGAGTGAGGCACTAGAGGCCGGAGGTCGGCTCGAGGGCCTCGTGGCCTGATGCCTCATTAATAAATG
>DBZJ01000013.1 GCA_002311635.1 Syntrophaceae bacterium UBA1163 | reverse complement strand
AAAGGGGAAATTGTCGGGTAACATGAATTATGAGTCAACGATACCTTTTGCTTAACCAAACGGGTAACATTTAATGTGAGTCAATTCGCTTGCGAAAAGAACATTGAACTAAAGTATTTATTAATATAAAATAATATACTCTATCATTTCCCTTACCCTACAAAGATAGCATTGAGGATAATCGACCTGTGGAGAGCAGACGGGAGCGAAACTCCGGCATTTTGCATCTCTTTCTCAAAATTGAGAGAGGAGGATTTGCCATGTATATTGGGAAAATGTGCCGCTTTAGTTTGATCGTCGGCATTTTCCTGATTTTTTTCTACCTTTCCATGGCCTATGCCATTTCTGAGCCGTGTGATAATATTCATCCCCCAGGGAAACTCAAACCTATTGACAGTGTTCTTCGACTCAAGGTTGGGGATAAAGCTCCGGATTTCACTCTTCCAACTGTTTCGGGGGAAAAGATTTCCTTAAATCAGTATCTTGGAAAAAAGAATGTCGTTCTTTCCTTTGAACCTGCAGCTTGGACGCCACTCTGTTCAGATCAATGGCCCGGTTACAATATTATCAAGAATATCTTTGACCGGTGTGATTCCATACTTCTTGGGATTACGGTTGATAACCTTCCGTCTCTATATGCTTGGACCCACCAGATGGGGTTGTGGTTTCCAGTCCTTTCCGACTTCTGGCCCCACGGGGCAGTTGCAGAAAAGTATGGGGTCTTACGATCAGACGGAGTCTCGGAAAGAGCCTTGTTTGTCATCGATAAAATGGGGATTGTTCGTTACATTGACGTGCATGATATCAATAAGAGACCTCCTCTGGAGGATCTTGTAAACGAGTTGGAGAAGCTTAATAGATGAGATCCATTATCCGAGGCCAAATCATTCGAAGGTGGAAGGGTGGAAACGAGATGAGATCGATCGGTTTTGCAAAAGGTTTATGGATTGTAACTCTATTGATTGTGCTGTTTGGAGGTCCGGTAGAGATTCTCGCGGAAGAAAAGATACAGGAATGGGAGTTAATCAATCCTGAAGGCGTTGTGAAGGTAGTGCCAATGAAGTTGAATCTTCATCCTCCTCGTTTGGAGGGGAAGACCATCCTGCTTCGTTCAAATGGGAAACACAATAGCGATAAATTCCTCATCCGGGTGGGAGAATTGCTCAAAGAAAAGTCGAAAGGTCTTAAAATCATTTACTCCTGGGAAGTAGCGCCTGAGACTGTAGACCCAATTACCGGAAGCCGCGAGAGAAGCAAGAAGTTTGCAGAGAAGTTAGCAAGTTTTAAACCCGACCTCGTCATCGCCTCCCAGGCCGACTGAGGCGCTTGCACCTCATGGCTGGTCGTGGACCATCTCGAATTAGAGAGATTGGGCATTCCCACGGTTACAATCACTACGACTGAATTTGTTTCATTGGCACGGGACACAGCATTGGGCGAAGGTGCCGAACCCTGTCTTGTGGTTGTACCGCACCCGATGGGGATGATACCTTTAACGGAGATAAGGAAAAAAGCTGAAGCTGCTTTCCCCGAAATCCTCAAAGCTGCAACGGAATGGAAGCCAGTCGTTAAGCCCCCACTCATCGCGAAGCCAGCCTACCCAGCAGAGAGGTTGAAATTAAGAGGCACCGTAACAAATATTAATCAAACGTTCTTTTCGACAGGGTTATCCTTAGGCCTCCCCATCATTCCACCGACGCCTGAGCTTGTAGCAGAAATGCTGAAAGGAACGAGCCGCAAGCCCGAGGAGGTTGTGGGACTGGTTCCACCGAGGATGGGGGTCCTCACCGTTGAGCTGGTGGCCACCCATGCAGTGATGGCCGGATGCAAGCCATCTTATATGGCGCTTCTTATTGCCGCTTTAGAGGCTCTCTTAGACCCAAAAGCAAATTGGCGGGGAGCAACAACGACAACGGCTACAAGCGCAGCACTGGTTATTGTCAACGGACCGATCGTGAAAGAGATTGGGTTAGCCTCTGGACAAGGAGCCGCAGGCAAGATGCACCATGCCAATGCTTCTATCGGCTATGCGATTAACCTGATCTCGGACATTGTTGGTGGATCCAAACCTCCCGCGCCGGACAAGTCGACCCTTGGAGGACCGGGAGATTTCGTTTGCTGGATCTTTGGGGAGAACGAAGACATGCTCCCTATGGGTTGGAAACCCTATCATGTGGATCGAGGGTTTAAGGAGAGCGACAGCGTGGTGACTGTTATGGGGATCTATCCACCGGTCGATAATATTGACCACTGGAGTATTACACCCGAAGAGCATGTCAACTGGTGGAGCCATCTCGTGACCCCTTTGCTAAGTATTGGAGGTCCTTGCTGGATAACGCAGATGGAACAGCCCCATATCATAGGCCTGGGGCCTGAGCATGCCCAATTTGTTGCAGGAGCAGGGTGGACAAAAGATCAATTCAGGAAGGCCATCTGGGAGAAGGCTCGTATTCCATACTCCGCGTGGCCAAAGGGTTGTCCCAATACAGATCTCTTCCTGAAAAAATTTGGGGAGGTTACACCTGATACGCTCATTCCCATTACCCTCAGGCCGGAAGACTTATATGTGGTCATTGCCGGCGGGTATGGAAAACATTCTCACTTCTTTGCGCCGTTCCCGGGATGCTTTCCGGTAAGTAAACTTGTGCAAAAGTAAGAGACTAACAATATCATCCTGTAAAGCCCCGATAGCTAACCGACGACCAATGCAATAGGCTTGCTTTCTACCAGAAAGGTTTCAATCCGTAAGTGCGCCACG
>DBZJ01000077.1 GCA_002311635.1 Syntrophaceae bacterium UBA1163 | reverse complement strand
GGATTTTATAGATCAATGTCTTGCTATTATGAGACTCTTAATATATAGAGAAATTTTATAACGGGCTAACATCCTTTGCAAGGCTATTTAACTGCCACCGGCGTCATGCCCTTGACAATCCATGGTCGACTGAAATATATTTTATTTTAATTTCGGATATTTATTGGAGCGATCATTGTCTCTCTTTATTACTTTTGAAGGTGTCGAGGGGAGCGGTAAGACTTCCCAGATTCAACGCCTAAAAAAATACCTCACCCAAAAAGGCATTCCCTGTAAAGTAACCCGAGAGCCAGGAGGGTGTCCTATTGGTGAGAAAGTCAGGAAAATTCTTTTGGACCCCGACCACCGCGAGATGGTCCCGGCGACCGAGCTCTTCCTCTACGAAGCCGCCAGGGCGCAACATGTGAAGGAGGTCCTAAAGCCGCTTTTGAAAAAGCGAGGCATCATTCTTTGCGACCGTTTCTGTGATGCCACCCTTGCCTATCAAGGCTACGGCCGAAGGCTTGACTTGAAATGGATTGATCGTCTCAACCGCCTCTCTTCTCAGGGGATCAAGCCCGATGTCACCTTCCTCCTCGATTGTCCATCCGTTGTAGGGTTGAACAGGGCACTTCAAAGGAATCGAACACTGAAACAGGAAAGAGAGGAGCGTTTCGAGAGAGAGGAGATTCAATTCCACCGGCGGGTGAGGAAAGGATACCTTGCCATCGCCAGAAAAGAACCCCATCGGGTCAAGGTGATTGATACCCGGGAGGGCGAAGAGAAAGTCTTTGAAAAGATTCGAAAAATCGTTGATAATTTAATAGAAAGAAAGCAGTTCGGAGTTCGGAGTATTTAGTTCAGAGTTCAAATCCGCATTCCGTAATCCGAATTGCGCAATTGAATGAACCATGGCATTCAAAAACGTTATAGGACACGCTAAGCCTATTGCACTGATGCAGAGAGCAATCAAAAACGGGAAGGTCGCTCAGAGCTACCTTTTTTTGGGGAATGAAGGAATCGGAAAGAAGTATGCGGCTCTTCAATTCGCAAAAGCGCTCAACTGCCTTGGAGCAGAGGCCGAAGAAGGAGATGCCTGCGATCACTGCACCTCCTGCAAAAAGATCGATCATGGCCTTCACCCCGATGTTTTGGTCATTGAACCGGAGGGACAGAATATCAAGGTCGAGCAAATAAGGCAACTACAAAGGGAACTGGCGTACCGACCCTACGAAGGGAAGTATCGTGTCTGTATCGTGACGGCGGCAGATCGGATGGCTCCTCACATACCGAATACCCTTCTCAAAACATTGGAAGAACCTCCACTCCACACAGTGATCGTCCTGCTGGCAAATAACTCCAGATTCATATTACCCACGATCCTCTCACGATGCCAGCCAATTCGCTTCAATCCCCTGCCCATCCCTCTGGTCTCGAAATGGCTGGTGGAAGGCAATGGCTTCGATGAAGCAGAAGCCCACCTCCTCGCCTCGCTTTCGGAAGGAAGTCCTGGCAAGGCTTTGGAGATTCAAGAGGAGATCCTTCAGATTCCGAGAAAGGAACTCCTGAAGGATTGGGTGGGTTTGAAATCGCTTTCCTTCGAAAGGATAGGGAGTTGGGTTGGATATTTACCCTCCCAGCGAGAAAATCTCCTACTGATACTGGAGGTGGCCAAGACCCTGCTGAGAGATCTAGTTATGGTGAAGGCCTTGAATCAGGGGCCGAAACTGATCCATTCTGACCTTCTGCGAGAGATAGAGAGCACGGCGGCCAACTGGAGCCTCTCCTCCCTTTTGAGAAGGATGGAGCGTCTGCACCAGACCATCGTTGAAATCAAGGCCAATGCCAATACGAGCCTGGCCCTTGAGGCCATGATGCTTTCGTGGGCTGAAAGATAGAGAAGATGATTCGTTTAGTTTTTGTCAAACTACCTAACGGAAAAACGGAAGAATTTGACGCGACCCAGCTGTCCCTCGAAGCGGGTGAAAGCGTCGTTGTCGAGACCGAAAAGGGATTGGTCCTGGGAAGGGTTCTCTCTCCGCCTCATGAAAAGGAAAAGCGCTACTTTCTGAAATCTCCAAGAAAGGTAACTCGGAAAGCTACGGTTGAGGATCTGGAGCAATTCAAAGGAAATCAACAATTGGAGAAGGATGCCTTCCAATTCTGTCTCCAGAAAATCAGGGAGAAGCACCTGGACATGAAGCTGGTCAAAACGGAAATCCTTTTAGACCGTTCGAAAGCCCTCTTCTATTTCACCTCTGAAAAGAGGATCGATTTTCGGGAGCTGGTCAAGGATTTGGCCGCAGAATTCAGGATGCGGATCGAGATGCGCCAAATTGGGGTAAGGGATGAAGCGAAAATGGTCTGTGGTCTTGGAAGTTGCGGAAGGGAGCTCTGTTGCGCCAAATTCATGAATCGATTCGAACTCGTCTCCGTCAAAATGGCCAAGGAGCAGAATTTAGCCCTCAACCCGACGAAGATCTCCGGAGTCTGTGGCCGTTTGATGTGTTGTCTGTCTTACGAATTTCCTACTTATGTCGACCTGAAAAAAGATCTCCCCAAGGTGGGAAAATATATCATGACTCGCTCCGGCAAGGGGAAAGTTATCCGCCAAAATGTCCTCAGCGGAACGGTGACGGTAGAGTTGGAAGAAGGGGGAGAGATTACCATTCATGCGTCCGAACTCTGAAAAATTCTTCTACGTAACCACTCCCATCTACTATGTCAATGATGTTCCCCATATCGGCCATGCCTATACCACCGTGGCTGCGGACATCCTCGCCCGCTTCAAGCGCTTCGAGGGTTATCACGTTTTCTTCCTCACCGGCACCGATGAACACGGCCAGAAGGTGGAGAAAGCGGCCCAGGAGCGAGGGATCGATCCAAAGGCTCACTGCGATGAAATGGTTCTGCGATTCCAATCGCTCTGGAAGAAGCTGAATATTTCTAACAATGATTTCATCCGAACCACGGAGAGGCGCCATCAAAAGGTGGTCCAGAACATTCTTCAAGATCTCTTCGACCGCGGGGAGATCTATCAGGACAATTATGACGGATGGTACTGCATCCCCTGCGAACGGTTCTGGACTGAAAAGGATCTGATGGAGGGGAAATGTCCGGATTGCTCTCGTCCGGTGATTCAGATCTCAGAGAAAAACTACTTTTTTCGGATGAGCAAGTATCAATCCTGGTTGATCGAGCACATCGAAAAAAATGATCGCTTTATCTTCCCTACAGCGAGAAGAAACGAGGTCTTAGGATTTCTCCGCAGCCCCTTGGAGGACCTTTGTATCTCAAGACCGAAGAAACGGTTGAAGTGGGGAATTGAAATCCCTTTCGATACCGAGTATGTCACCTATGTGTGGTTTGACGCCCTGATCAACTACCTCAGTGGAATTGGCTATGGCTCCGGGGAAAATGCTTTCTCTCAATTTTGGCCCCAGGCGACCCATCTCATCGGCAAAGATATCCTCACCACCCACGCGGTCTACTGGCCAACCATGCTCAAGGGCATTGGCTTGTCGCCTCCTAAAATGGTATTCGCCCATGGGTGGTGGACCATCGAGGGTAAGAAGATGTCGAAATCCCTCCAAAATGTGGTGGAGCCTGATCGCCTGATTGACACCTACGGAGTGGATGCCGTCCGGTATTTTCTCATGCGGGAGGTTCCTTTCGGAACGGACGGCGATTTTTCTCATGCTGCCATGGTCCATCGGATCAATAGCGATCTGGCAAATGATCTGGGCAACCTCTTCAGCCGAGCTCTTAGCATGGTCGTCAAATATTTCGACGGTCTTATTCCAACACCGTCCAACCCGCAGGATATGGATCGAGGACTTCAAGAGGTGTCCGAAAGGATTCTTCCCCAACTCTCGAAACAGATGGAGGATTTAGCCTTTCATCGAGCATTGGGCTCGGTCTGGGAGATCGTCAACGCGAGCAATAAATATATTGACGAAGCCGCACCATGGGCTTTGGCCAAAGCAGAGAAAGATCGACCCCGCCTTGGCACAGTGCTCTACCACGCGCTCGAATCGCTTCGACTCATCGCGCTGCTCTTAGCGGCCTTCATGCCGTCTACCTCTGAAAAGATGTGGTCCCAGCTGGGGGTGGAGAAAAACCTTTGGGAGCAAAATATAACGGTGAACGGAAAGTGGGGAGGGTTGAAGCCGGGAAGGAAAGTGGTTCAGCCCGCTCCTCTGTTTCCGCGGCTGGATCCTTCGAAGATGTCGCAAAGTGCATAGTGCGTAAATTTCCAAATTCCAATTCCTTTCGCAAGACGTCAGGCGCGAGGGGCAAGGGGTTAACCCCTCACGCCTCGCGACTCACGCTTCACGTTGCTTGAAATTTTGTGCTTGGGATTTGGTGCTATAGAGTATAGCTATGAAGAAGCCCCAGCCCATCCGCTCCATCCTTGAAAAAACCATCCAGTCTTTGGAGATCGATGTCCCGCTGAAGACCTATTCCATACTCGGAGCCTGGAACGAGATTGTCGGCGAGTCCGTAGCAGCCCATTCTCAGCCACGGGCGATTCGAAACCGAATCCTCTTCATCGATGTCACCCATCCGACCTGGATGCAGCAACTTCAGTTTCTTAAACCCACCCTTCTCGAAAAGATCAACACCTTTTTAGGCGAATCCCTTATCCAGGACATTCGGTTCAAACTGGGGAAGATTCTCTCGAATGTCACAGTTCCTTCCAAAACCGTTTCAATGGAAGATCAAAAACTTGATAAAGCGACGTTGAACCGAATTGAAGGCGTTCTCAACGAAATGGATGATGAAGAGTTAAGGGACAGTTTGCGGGAGGTCTTGATCAAAGGAGCAAAGTTGGAGCATTACAGAAGGAAAGCAAAGTAAATTACCCCGCCCTTACAGATGGTCCATTCTGCAATAACAAAATCTAATCCCCTCATGTCACCCTGAACCCGTTTCAGGGTCTCAGAGATTCTGAACCAAGTTCAGAATGACAGTTTTAGGGTCAGGTCAAAACCTAATTCCCCCCGATTAATGATTGTCCCCAACAAGTATTCAACCGGCATCCGCTCACCCACGTTTTCTACATCTCTAACTCTGTCTTCAGTCAATTTCTTTTGAAATCCAAATGAAAAATCGGCACATTTTGTCGCTCTGATGTCCTTTCTTGTTACTTTCAATATTTCGAGACAAATTACATTTTGGGGAGATCAACAAAAAAATTCATAAATTCCAATAGATACATTTACGATTGAATTCTAATTTTATGGCACACAAGATGCAAGGTCATAGAAAAGGTTTACTTTGTTTACATGGTGTACAGGCATTAAGACCGGGCAGCGATGACTTTACATAGAACCTCACAAGAAGGGCTCCAGGACGGATGGATACGGGCTACATTCATTCTGAGGAAGGATTACCTGGAGAAACTTAAGGCATTAGCCTACTGGGAAAGAAAGAAGATAAAAGAGGTTTTGGATGAGGCATTAAGGCTGTATCTCAGAAGGAAAAAAACAAGAACGAAGACAACTAGTTAGATTGGAAAGAGTTTCGAATTGCAATCTATGCAAGAGAACAAAAGCTTAATCATCTTACTTCTCACACTACTCCTCATTTTTTCTCCATCCGGCTTAGCGTTAGCTCATGAGGCAGTTCATGTCCCTATTCTTATTTATCATCGCTTCGGACCTGCGGCTATTGACAGCATGACGGTAACAACAGCCCTTTTCGAGTCCCAGCTGAAATACTTCAAAGACAACAGGTACGAAGTGATACCTCTCAGGGAACTTGTGGACTACTACCTTGGGAAAAAACAGGCCCCCCCACCCCATTCCGTTGTGATTACCGCTGATGACGGCCACATTTCTGTCTATAGAGAGATGCTCCCTCTTGTCAGGAAATACCACATTCCGGTCACCCTTTTCATCTACCCATCGGCGATATCAAACGCATCTTATGCCATGACTTGGGGCCAGCTGAGAGAGTTGAAAGAGACAGGGCTTTTTGACTTTCAGTCTCATACCTTTTGGCATCCTAACTTCAAGAAAGAGAAAAAGAGGTTAACACCGGCTGAATATGAAAATTTTGTGGCCATGCAGTTGAGAAAATCAAAAGAGAAACTGGAAAAGGAACTGAATGTCAGGGTGGACATGCTCGGATGGCCCTTTGGTATCTATGATGACGACCTCATCCATAAGGCCAAAGAAGCGGGATATGTGGCCACATTTACGATGGAGCGGCATCCTGCAGGCACTCAGGACAATGTGATGGCTCTTCCTCGTTATCTTATGACAAACGGAGACGGAGGAAGAAGGCTTACCACAATCCTGGCAAATTCACCGCGGGGGTAGAAAGATGCTGATCAGCAGAGGAAGTAAGGTATGGATAGCGTTGTTGTGTGTAACCCTTTTCTCGTTGATTCCGGCGTATGCCATGGCGTACACAACGGGGAGAGTGGTTGATTTCATCACCGGGAAACCGGTTAAGGGTGCTTTGGTTACTTCAAATAATGACGTCGTCCTGGCGGATGAGAACGGAATTTTCACGGCCAATACCGCGTCCGGCAAAGTGCGGGTGAGGGCACCTGGATACGGAAGAACCGACCGGATCGTCCTTCCTCTCAACGGTGTACCCCAAGAGATAAAACTCATCCCTTTTAATCCGAAAGCGCTTTATCTCTCCTTTTTTGGAATAGGCGACAGGAGTCTGCGAGACTCTGCAATCAAACTCCTTCAGGAAACCGAGTTGAATACCCTTGCCATCGATGTGAAGGGAGACAGGGGCATGATTCCTTATAAGAGCGCGATTCCCCTTGCCGCTGAAGTGGGTGCTCAGCGGACCATCACGGTAAGAGAGATCGCTCCCCTGATGAAATCTTTGAAGGCAAAGGGAATCTACACCATCGCGCGGATCGTTGTGTTCAAAGATAATCCCCTCGCAGGGGTACGGCCTGATTTGGCGGTGAAGACACCGGCGGGAGAGATATGGCGCGACAGGGAAAACCTGGCCTGGGTGGATCCCTTCAAGAAGGAGGTGTGGGATTATAATATCAATATTGCTGTGGAAGCAGCACAATATGGATTTGATGAGATCCAGTTCGACTATCTCCGGTTTCCGGATGCTTCCGGCCTTCAATTTTCAATGTCCAATACAGAAGAGAACAGGGTAAGAGCCATCTCCGGATTTCTTATGGAGGCGAGGAGGAGGCTGACGCCTTATAATGTTTTTGTCTCCGCAGATATCTTCGGTTACGTCTGTTGGAATCTTAACGATACCAAGATCGGACAGAGGCTTGAAGACCTTGCCGTCCACCTTGACTATATCTGCCCCATGCTTTATCCATCCGGATTTCAGTATGGAATACCCGGTTACAGAAATCCTGTTGCGAACCCTTATGAAATCGTTTATCTTTCCCTCAAACGAGCCCAGGAACGAACCAATCTCCCCTCCCATCGTTTCAGACCATGGCTGCAGGCATTTAGAGACTACGCCTTTGACAGGAGATACTTCAATGATCGAGAGATCATGGGCGAGGTCAAAGCGGCTGAAGGATTTGGTTCCCAAGGTTGGATGCTCTGGAATCCGAGGAACGCTTATTCGTCAGCGGGCCTGAAGAAAGAAAAGCCATTCGGCTGAGATTCGTTCGATTCGTTTGCCAAGAATTTGAGATGAAACATGTCGTGCGGCAGAAGGCTGTGAAGTGGTGGAGGATTTTCCTCCCACTTATCCTCTCTGCTGTCATCCCCACCTCAGCATCCTCTCAGGCGCTTCGGGAAGAGCAACTGGTTCCCATTGCAGAACTGGCGAAGAAAGAGATTCAAGCCGGCAGGATTCCGGGTGCTGTCATCTTGATCGGGAACCGGGGAAAAGTTGTCTACCGGCGGGCCTTCGGCCTTCGCGCGCTAAAACCGAAGAAGGTCCCCATGACCACAGATACCGTCTTCGATATCGCCTCCCTCACCAAGGTGATTGCAACTTCCACCGCGGTGGTGCAGCTGATAGAAACGGGAAAATTAAACCTCGAAGATCCGGTCGCCAAATATTGGCCCGAGTTTAAACTGAACGGCAAAGAAGCGATCACTGTGCGCGATCTCCTCACGCATTATTCCGGTCTTCGGCCGGATCTCGACCTAAAACCAAATGGGTCGGGATATGACACCGCTCTCCGTCTGGTCGAAGAAGAGAAACCCATTCTCCCTCCCGGCACGAGTTTCATTTATAGTGACATCAATTTTATCATTCTAGGCGAGCTTGTCTCTCGCATCTCTGGGAAACCTCTTGATCTCTATTGCGCCGATCACATCTTTAAACCTCTCGGAATGGAGGACACAGGCTTCAAGCCTTCCCCCCTCCTCCAGCCTCGTATCGCGCCGACGCAATACCTGCATGGGACCAAGGGCAATATCCTCTTGGGAGAGGTCCACGATCCAGTGGCCCGCGGCATGGGCGGTGTGGCCGGACATGCCGGGCTTTTCTCTACAGCCGATGACCTCGCCATCTTTGCCCAGACGATCCTCGACGGGGGCAGCAGAAATGGTATACGGATTCTCAGTCCTGCCATGATCAGGAAGATGACCACGCCGCAATCCCCGCCTGATAAATTGCCTCTACGGGGATTGGGCTGGAATATCGACTCGTCCCTCGCCTCCGAAGCCTCGTACGGACACAAGGGCTTCACCGGAACCGGAATCTGGATTGACCCGGTTTCCAATACCTATGTCATTATCCTGACCAATCGCGTCCACCCAAATGGCAAAGGAAAGGTCGAGCCGTTGCGAACCAAGATACTCTCCCTTGTTAATGAAGCCATTGAACCGGTTTCAGCGGAGGGCGTTTTGGCCAGCAGGCCTTTGCCGAGTCCGTATGAACCAGGCGAGAACAATAACGAGAAGGTGCAGACAGGAATCGACGTTCTAACCGGAGAGAAGTTCAAACCCCTCACTGGACTGCGTGTGGGACTGATTACTAATCATTCGGGCATCGATTCCGCAGGGAGGCGTACGGTAGACCTCCTCCATAAGGCGCCAAATGTGAAACTGGTAGCCATTTTCAGCCCGGAGCACGGCTTTTCCGGCAAGGCCGACAGGAAGGTTTTATCAACGAGAGAGCCGTTGACAGGTCTGCCCTTATACAGTCTTTATGGGGCCACTGTTCGTCCGACAAAAAAAATGCTCTCTGGCCTGGACGCGCTCGTCTTCGACATCCAGGATGCGGGTGCTCGCTTCTACACGTATATCACGACCATGGGTTATGCGATGGAGGCGTGTGCTAAGAAGGGAATTCCTTTCTATGTTCTCGACAGGCCGAATCCGATCACTGCTTCGCTCGTTCAGGGACCGATCCTGGACAGAGACTTGAGATCCTTCACCGGATATTTCCCTCTGCCCGTCCGGCACGGGATGACGGTGGGTGAGCTTGCAACATTGTTTAATGCCGAAATGAAGATTGGCGTTAAGTTGCACGTCATCAAAATGCGTGGCTATGAGCGCAGCCAGTGGTATGACGACACCGGCTTGCTTTGGCTCAACCCATCGCCTAACTTGCGTACTCTGTCAGAAGCTATTCTCTATCCGGGAGTCGCGATGGTTGAAAGCTCGAACGTAAGCGTCGGCCGGGGGACGTCGACACCTTTCGAGTTTCTCGGCGCTCCCTGGATCACCGCAGAGGAATTTGCGTCATACCTGAATAACCGCAGAATCAAAGGGATCCGATTCATGCCGGTGGAATTTACACCCGCAGCCAGTCCTTTTAAAAATCAATTATGTCACGGCGTCCAGATCGCCCTCCTCGATCGACAGGTGCTGGACTCTCCTGCTCTTGGGGTAGAAATCGTCAGCGCCCTTTACCGGCTCCATCCGAAGGACTTCCAGATTGACAAGACACTTGGCCTCATTGGATCTCGCGAGGTTCTACAAGCCATTAAGGATGGTCAGGACCCTGTTGTCATCGCGCAGAATTGGCAGGAGCCGCTGGAACAATTCCACAAGCTCCGGTCAAAATATTTGCTTTATTGACCCATCCTTTGCACAAAAACTTTCTGACCTATGATAGAATCGTTGAAATCTTATCCGGCGACGGAGACCTTTTGGTATTAAGAAGGCCGTTTGTCCGAAAGGTGTAAAAGTTAGGATGATCTTCAATCGAAACTTCATCAAGTATTGGCTTCCCGTAATCCTTTGGCTGTGCTTTATTTTTTGGATGTCCACTGAGACATTTTCTGCGGAAAATACATTCTCGTGGATGGAAATGGTCCTGGGTGTTTTATTCCCCAAAATCTCATCTCAGGAAATGGTTTTCATCCATGTGTTGATTAGAAAGGCCGCACATGTCACAGAGTATTTTGTTTTAGGTCTTTTATTGTTCCGCACTTTTCGCGGCGACTCGGTTTCGTCGTGGAGCTGGCGATGGTCTTTTTTCGCCCTCATCGTAGTGGTCGTCTGGGCTGCCGGGGATGAGTTTCACCAATCCTTTGTTCCAACACGGACGGCATCCGCCGTGGATGTGGCCATCGATACCGCAGGCGGAATTCTTGCGCAGTGTGTAGCCTTCTTGTGGCATCGTGGTAGGAAGAAATAGAGTATGGAGCTCCTGCGTACCGGGAGGCGGGTGGCTAGACTTTTTCCAAGATGATTTTAGCCCTGTCTTTAACCTTCAAGAGGACTTTAGGATCGGATAGCACCTTTCCAATGATATTGACGGCGCTGGCAGCTCGAATCTCGTCGCCCCTGCTTGCCGGGGTGGGGCCGAAAAAGATGCAGAAGGCGTGTCCGGTCGGCCAATACCCCAATTCCCCCGCTGAGACGACTTCCCTTGACCCCTTCTCCAACCCGGCCTTCACCGGAATGGCAAAGTAGATTTCTTCGCCCCAAAGATTGGCCTTTCCTTCAATCGGGAGAGCCTCCCAGATCCGTTGAGCTGTCTTTTCCTCGTTCAGTTCCGCTTCGACCTCTACGTCACTCACGAGGATCCTGATCTTTTTTCCCATCGTTCACGCCTCTTGCCTCAAGGGGATCAAATTCATTAAAAAGACCCTCATGTTCTTCCTGATTGTCTATATTGTTCGGAAAGAAAAGGATCTCACGATCCATCTTGACGACTTCCCCTTTCAGGGTTAGGAACGTCTGAGTCTGGTTTCTCAGCAAAAAGAAGCTCAATATGACAAGGACATAGTTAGACACTTCCCTTGCGGTTGTATAGAAAAAGTGTGCGTCCAAGCCAAAAAAATAATAATCTTCAAAAATAAAAAGCCTTGCCGTGTTGACCAAAAGCCCCAGCGTGATGAGCTGCAAAAAGCGTTTGGTCTTCGTTGTACTCTGGGCCAAAGAAAGAAGGCACTGATCGTAGGCCCTTTTGAAGTTTTTCCAGCTGCTCGAAATGTTCTTGAGGAGGTCCAGATATATCTTTTCGTCCCCTCCGTAAATCTTCAGACGGACCTGTCTGTCCCCACGAAACAGGATATAACGTTTCAACAGCTCTTCTCTTTCCGAGAGGAGGGCCTGGTTTCTCCTGAGTCCTCGGTATAGAATGAAGGCCAGGCCGATGAGAAGCAAGAAAGGTATTCCTTCATTGACCAGCTTGATCCAATTCATGACATCCTTTCCCCGTCACCCTGTTAGACCTTCCCTTCTCCCTTCGGGGAGAGAAATAGGCTGAGCGGATAGCACTCAGATTCGATTGATCAGGCCGGCCATGTAGCCAGCCCCAAATCCGTTATCGATGTTGACCACGGCGACACCTGAGGCGCATGAATTCAGCATGGCCAGTAACGCCGTGATCCCCCCAAAACTTGTTCCGTAGCCGACACTGGTGGGGACGGCGATCACCGGCCGGTCCACCAACCCTCCGACGACGCTGGGCAAAGCCCCTTCCATTCCAGCCACGACAATGAGGACTCGTGCCGCTTCCAATCTCTGTCTCTCGGAAAGGAGCCGGTGAATCCCTGCGACACCGACATCGTAAAGGGTTTCCACGCGATTCCCCATGAATTGAGCCGTGACCGCAGCCTCCTCAGCCACAGGGATATCGGTCGTTCCTGCACTGATGACCAGAATCGTCCCCTTCCCTTCAGATAGGACTGGATGGGTGAGATAGGTCAGAACTTTGGAATTCGGATAGTATCGGCTCTTCGGGAAAGCTCTTTGTATTGCCTTGGCCTTTCTCTCTTCCAAACGCGTGATGAGGATATTCTGCCCTTTCGTCTTCAACTGTTTCGTAATGGTCAGAATTTGTCCGGCGGTCTTTCCTTCTCCCCAGATCACCTCAGGAAAACCTTTTCGGAGACTGCGGTGATGATCGATCCTGCTGAACCCCAAGTCTTCAAACGGAAGCGACTTCAACTGTGCCTTGGCTTCATCCAGCGTGGTCTTCCCTGATTTCACTTTCTTCAGGAGATCTTCAAGCTTCCGGATATTCATTCTTCTCTCTTAAAACATTCTATTCAGTCTCGTGTCGAAAAGTCAAGAAAAACCCCCTCTTCCATAAAGAAATTTTCCCTGGTGACCATTCAGCAGATGAATGGCCTTCACAGGATGAGAGGGAAAAAGCCAGGGGCGCAACTGACGAGCCAGGGTTGACAAGGATGAACAAAAAAGATAGGCTAATTTGGACGATGTGAAGAATTTATCCTTTGCGTACAGCCTGAGGAGGTTAGATGAACCGAACGGGGGTTGTCAAGGATCGAAGATATCTGGAGCATGTGATGGACCCTGGTCATCCGGAGAGTCCAGAGCGACTTCGGGAGATTTATCAAGGAATTGAGGAGGAGGAGATGAAAGGCCGGGTTCTTGCGAAGGTGAAGCCCCGAGCCGCCACCCGCGAGGAGTTGGAGATGGTTCACTCTCCCGCCTACATCGACCTGATCGCCTCGACGGCGGGCAAACCTTATGTCCGACTCGACGGAGACACCTCTACCTGTGCAAAGTCCTACGAAGCCGCTCTTCTGGCCGCCGGAGGCTTCTTGGAGCTGATCAAGGTCGTGATGCAGGGGAAATTGGATAACGGATTTGCACTCGTGCGACCTCCCGGTCATCACGCGGAGCGGGATAGGGCCATGGGATTCTGTCTCTTCAACAACGTGGCGATCGGCGCACACTATGCGCTCAAGAATTTCCCTCTGCAAAGAATCCTGATCGTGGACTGGGATGTCCACCACGGAAATGGCACGCAGAACTCCTTTTACGAAGACCCGCGGGTCCTCTATTTTTCTACTCATCGCTACGCCTTCTATCCGGGAACAGGGGCGGCAACAGAGGTTGGAAGGGGCCGGGGAGAGGGATTCACCGTAAATATCCCTCTTTCGCCCGGAGCCGGCGATCCGGAATATGGAATCATCTTTGAAAAGATCCTTAAGCCCGTCGCTCTCGAATATCAACCACAGTTGATCCTGGTCTCAGCCGGGTTCGATACCCATTACAATGATCCTTTGGGCGGAATGGAGGTGACGGAGAGGGGATTCGCGAGGATGACTCAAATCCTAATGGAGATCGCAGCGGCTACCGCTGAAGGAAAATTGGCGTTCACGCTTGAGGGCGGGTACAATTTTGCCGCTGAGAGGCGGTCTGTGAAGGCCGTGATAGAGGAGCTTTCTCAGGGCCTGCCCCTCGATAAGACAGACCTGGTGGAAGAGGAGAAGGCCAAATATCCCGAAATGGAAAAATTCCTCCTTCAATTGAAGGGGATACAGAAACGATACTGGAAGAATTTATAAACGACACGTTGCAAAATGTAAATCTTAAATCGGAAACTTTTATAGTTTTATTCATTTTGCATTCTTAAATTTACAACTTTCGTTGAGCAGTGCCTTAGGCCCCGCCGGTATTCACCATCTCCTTCAATTCTTTTCCGACCTTAAAGAAAGGGAGTTTCTTCGGGGGAACATCCACGATTTCCCCGGTCTTTGGGTTTCGGCCTTTGTAGCCGCCGTAATTTCTCACCACAAAGCTTCCGAATCCTCGGATCTCGATCCGTTCTCCCTTCTCCAGACTCTCCTTCATCCCGTCGAAAAGGGTATCGACAATAACCTTGGCAACCTTCTGTGTCACATTCGCCTTCTCTGAGACCTTCGTAATCAGTTCAGCCTTGTTCATAGTTCCTCCTTCCATCCCATCCTTCCCCCTCTCGCCCCGTGGAAGAGGAAGAGGGTGAGGGGTTAAAGTAGATGGTTCCGAATATATTGCACCCTATTTCTGAAAAAGGCAAGACCCATTCCTTCTTCGACTAACTCCCCTCCGTGATTTGCGACTCGTGCTGGTGATTCGTCATTTTCTCAGTAAATTGATATCTCTTACCTCTGAGCTCTGGGCTCCGAACTTTTCTTGCGGACTTCCTCCACCAATTCACCAAAGGTCTTTTCAAAGCCCACCCGGTTCTTGTTAGCGGAACCAGCCAAAACAATCTCCCCTCCGGGGCTTTTGGAAATTCTTACCCAAACCCTTTGATGGGAAAAGAAAAAGGAGACAATGAGGCCAAAAATCATCAGGCCACACCCGATCCAGACCACCCAGACCCCCGGATCTTTTGTCACCGAAAGTCCCGTATATTCCGTCGGAGAATCTCCCTCAAAGCTGAGGACGAAATCGTCCTTTCTCTGCTCATCGAATTTTGGAAAGGCTTTCAACAACCAAAAGGTCCGGGGTTCCTGATTGGGCTCGAACAAGACCACTTGAACCCCTTCTCCAAGGTTGTGAATTTGCGGAGCATATTGAAGGGCCCGGATCAAAGCGTTGGAATTCGGGACCGGAACCGTAGCGCCTTCAGGGACCTTAAAAGTTGCCTTCTGCTTCTTATTCCTCCACTGAATCCCCAATGTGAAATCATGGATCGTCCCATAATTCGCCTGATAGAAAGCTAACCCCTCGTAGTGAAGCGGATGATTGACCTGGACGGCTCTCTTCAAAACCTCTTTCCCATTTTTGAGAATGGAGAGGAAACTCGTATATTCCTTTACGTGTTTCTCTTTTTCGGGAAGATCATAATACGTGACTTTGAAGTCATCACACCGTACAGAAAAATCAACGGGCTTCGGGATTTCTCCGTCTCTCGCCCTTAAAAAGATCCGGCTTACCGTCTCGCCTTTTAAGATCTCGACACGGCCTTTGAATCCATAAACGGAGCCCACGATTCCTCCAGTCAGGATGATCAGAATGCTTAAATGGGTGATGGGCACCCCCAACCTGGAGAATTTTCCTTTTTCTGAAAAGAGGGTAACGGTTCTTTCTGTCTCGATCCGTCCCCAGTTCCTAAACCATCGCCTCAAAGAAGATTGGATATTCTCCTCCCTGCTTGCTGGGTTCGGAATTTGGATCTTCTCCACATAGGGAATCGCGTTGAGCATCCGATCTTCCAACTCTCCCGACCCATGCGAAATCTGACTGAAGATCCCGGGTAGGCGCTGGATAGAGCAGGTGATCAAATTGATCACCAAGAACAAAAGGATGGCGCTGAACCACCATGAGTGGTACATATCGAAGAGGTTGAAAAAATTCAACACCTCATAAAGACCTATTCCGTATCGCTGAAGATATTCTGCACGGGTAGCATTCTGGGTGATGAGCGTGCCGATGATGGAAAAGCTGGCAAGAAGAATGAGGACAGTGATGGTGAGTTTAAGCGAACGGAAAAAATTGTAGAATAGGATGAGGAACCCATCCTCTCTTGCCTTAACCGTGCCTTTCGTTTCTTTCATACTGTCCTTTGCTCTGTAGCAATTATAGAGAAATTTTTGCCCTGCCAGGAGCACAATGTCACGAGAGGGAAGTACTTGAAATATTTAACATATCCTCTTGTTTACTGTCAACCCTTCGATTTCTTTCCGTTCATTAAAGGCAGAAATGACTCAAGGTTGACCGTGAGCGCGGCCTTTACCTTCATTTTAAAGAAAAAGATTTAGTAGCCGTCGAACGGTCAAGCAAAAAGGGGTAATCCCTTTTTGGAACTACCCCTTTTCAATTTGCTTTTGTTCGCCTACAGCGAGCGGAAGTTTTTAGCTTCCTACTTTGCCTTTACATGGCACTGAGTGCATCCTGTTGGGCCAGCAGGTTTGCCGGCTTTCTTCGCTTCCTCATGGCAGCCTTTGCAGTCCTTATGGAAAGCGTCTTTTGCAGAAAGAGTCTTTCCTTCTGCCTTGGCCTTATGGCAGTCAACACACAATTTGCCCGTAGTATCGCCCTTCTTCCACGTATGGTGACATTTCACACAGTCGATCTTCAACGTCTCGGCATGCTGCTTGTGGTTGAACGTCACTTTCCCGTAAGGAACATCAAATGTGACCACATCCTTGGCAGCAAAGACGCCTGTAACCATCAGGATGGAGAGCAGGAAACCTGCAAGGATCCCTATGCTGATCAGCCCTTTTCTCATTATTGTCTCACCCCCTTTCCTTCATGATCTGTCTGCCTCTTACTCATCTTGATAGACTTTAAAGTCTATCAAATATTCACTCATTGTCAAGAGAAAAAAGTGCAACATCACAGAATCTTGATTTGCTCTAAGATCCGTTCTTCGGTTTTAAACCTCAACCTAAGCCTTCACCTCAACCTTTCTGACAGTTAGGCTACCTTGTTTAGTCGATTGGATTCCAGCGTGGCAATGAAGGCGTCGATCTTATTTTTTGTATCCACCTCTGAATACGATGTGATATCGATGATATCACTTTCGAGAATCAGGGAAGGGAGTTCTCTGTAAACCCTATTCTTCTTTCCGTCTCTCCCTATGCTATAGTCCGGGATCGGTTTATATATTTTGGCCAGCTGATGCAACTGCCAGATGAGGCCTACGTGCCAGGTTCGACAGGAAAAGGCCTCATGCATCACAATGCCGTCGATCTTGTATTCTTCGATCCAGTTGATCAAGCGTTCCACATCGGGCTCCGATCCCTGCCGCTTCTTAGCCTTATCATACCAGAAAGTCCAGTATCCGAGCCATCTCCATGCCAGGTGCTCGATCGGATCCTTGGTTTCAGGGATATCCATCTCGTTGAGCGGGGCGACCATTCGATAGGTTGTCTCAGCAGGGAACGACGCTCCCTTACTGTTGAAGTAATTGAAATCGGTCAAGGCAAACCAGGCAGGCAGCCCGCCTCCCCACATCAGTCTGTATCTTTCTTCCTGGACCTCTCCTTCTCCCTTTGCGATCTTCTCCTCCAGTTCTTTTTTCAAATTCACAAAAAAATCATATGCCTTCTGGGTGGCCATCATGAAGTTGATCGGCACCATGGTATTCATGGCATCGCCGGTCCCCATGGGGCAAGGTACAGCCTTTCGAAGGCTATAGGTTTCATCAATCAGGTTCCAGGTCCGGTCACTTAAGTCAACCAGTTCTCTCAGGCGGTCATAGTCCATCTTTTTTTGGGTCTGCTCTTCAAGAAATGCCACCAACCCTCGCAATTGTTTGACGATATATTTGTGGTAGTAACCCCAGACTTCCCGGTGATCCCGATCCCTTTGAAAGAGAGGATACGGAAGGTCAATGTTGTAAATCGGGACATCCGGCATAAATTGCTGGGAGGCCTGGTACCACTTGGATCTCGGGTCGCAGAGGATCTGTCCGCTGGATATCATGAAATCAGGCTTCGGCTGTCCTCCCCAGGGGGAATCGGGAGGCATTTGGCCCAATTCTTCTCGCCATTGGTCAAAGCCGATCCCGCAAAGGGCATAGGTACACAAAGAACGGGAAAGGCCGAGTGACTCCGCCCTCTGCAGAAATCTTTCTGCGTCCCGCTTTGCGCCGCAGACACCGGCAAAATTCTCTGTCCAAATGGGGATCACATCCATGGACCGGAAGATCTCTTCATGATGGCAGACGATAAAGGTGTAGGCTAATTTCTGTTTCCTCTCTGCCCGTGCCCGGATGGCATCCGTGATAAATTCCTTGACCAGGGAACCGATGGAAGCAGCAGCCTGGGTAGCCGTCATTCGCTTTTTCGGTTTTGCCTCTTTTTGTTCTTCAGACATTATAAAACCCTCCTTCACCCGATCATCTCCAGAAAGGCCTGGATCCTGGTTCTAAGTTGACTCATTGTCCCCGCAGAATAAATATCCTCAAGATGAAGAAGAGGGACATTCACGGACTTATAGTAGGCTTTTCTTGCAGGGACTTCAAAGCCAAAGGGGTCGCAGTATTTGTAGAGATAAAGAATGGCACCATCCACCTTGAACTCCTTGGCATAGATTCCGATATCACCGAATCGAGAGGCGATATCCCCTTCAAAGGTACCCGTCCTGTTTTCCCTGTAGGTCTTCGGGCAATTGACTTTATCGAGATACCGGTCGGCCAGGGAATGGATCGGATCGCCTCCTTCATCGGTCCGAGGAAAATAATCCCTCGCTCCGTTGCAGATGGTATCGGCCACCACATTCCCCCCGATTTCTTCCACGAGTCTGATGAGTTCAATATTATCCAGGCAGGCGCCGTCGATCAATATTCGAGGACCTTTCTTAAGTGGAGATTTCTTTCTCCCCTCAATCTCTGTTGATACCTGATCCAGCAGGGTATTGAATTCGCCGACGGGTAAACTTGACCCGACCGTTAACACCATCGTTAATTCTGTTCCGGAGATGCGGGGCGGGTCTGACTTTCTGAATTCATAAAGGGCTCTTACCTTATCCCTGTTTTGATTATAGGTTCGAATGGTCTTCGCCAGATCATCATCGGCGATTGCCTTTCCAGTAAACTTCTCCAGGCTTTTTCTGAACGTGTTCAGCTCCGCATCAAAGAATTCAGACGACGATTCGCCACAGACAGTGGGAATATTGATAAAGTGAAAATACGAATAGGGAAGAGAATAACTCCAGGCACTATAGCTTCGTACCATGCTATCGCAGCCATGGGGAATGACCATACCGGAGAGAAAGTCGTATTTTTGTTTTACCGACAGATCGAAGCAACTGCGGTAATAGGGGCACACAATCGTTTCCAGAAGCGTGTCTCCCTTCGTAATAGGCTCCCTGACATTGCCTCTCACCCGAAAAGGGATACAACCGGCTGCTGCGACGATTTCCAGAGGGACAAAGGAACAAATGTAGCCGATTATCTTTTCCCCTTTCTTTTTCAGCTCCTTCGCCCTCAGCCCGTAATCTTTATAATATTTTTCCACCACGTCCAAGGCGTTTCCCCGCATTTCGCTCATGTCCCTCTCCTCGCACGATTGTAACGCTTCCGGGCCTTTCTGGACCAAGAATGTCATTTTGAATTCGGCTCGGGATCAGAAACTTCGACTTTAGGATTAACGACCATCTATTCTTTGAACGCCGGAATAAATTCAGGATGAAACTCAGTACCCACTCCCAGTGCAATATACATCATTTGGCTCTGCCTTTCAATCTTCCCAAAACATTCCTGCCCGGTCGGGAGATTTGGTCCACGACTCAGGGAGGCGTTACCCAAAACCGGAATCATCGTTTGACATGTTCGACCAAAAGATGTAAATTTTTCAAGTGACAAACAGTTCATCCCGATCAAAAATTTCTCCAAATTGCGGTACTCCAAGAAAGAATGTTAACCGCACGAATCCGACTGGGAAATCACCGATATCTTTTGGCATTCGGCAAAGTCTTTTGACGCTGCAGGAGCATCGCTGGCTATCCACCGCTAAGCTTTGCGTAAGGTGAGCAAGGAGGTGTCCGTTGGCAAATGTCCATGACAACTTAATCATAGCCTTCCCATGCCCGCCGGAATCAGGGTCTCCCTACACCCTTACACTTGCCTCTCGGTTTGGGCAGATGCTTGAAATGGCGGAACAGAGATTCGGTCCTC
>DBZJ01000041.1 GCA_002311635.1 Syntrophaceae bacterium UBA1163 | reverse complement strand
GTGGGCCCTCCTTTAGTTGTGATGGGATTTCTGGGGAGAAATCTTTCCATCACAATATTATCTGAGGGCCTCTTCTTTTTCAAAACCTAATTTGGACAAGACTGGTAATGATTAGATTATTAATGAAGGGAGGTGAAAAAGATGCGAAAGACGGTTGTGTTATTAGGATTGGTGATACTCATGGCTTTAGGCGTGACCTACGCTTATGCTCAGGCACCTGGGTCTGATCCGGGGCATAAAGGAATGCACGAATCCTGGGGCCATGGAAAAGACCATTCATTGACTCCCGAACAAAAGGCAAAAATCCAAGGATTGCGCCGAAATTTCAGGGGAGAAAATGCAAAACTGATCGGTGCGATCGTGACCAAGAAGCTGGAGCTTCAGTCTTTATGGACCGATCCGAAATCTGATTCCAAGGCGATTCTCGACAAAGAAAGAGAATTGAGAGATCTTCGAAATCAGCTGAAAGATAAAGCTGTCCTAATGAGATTGGAGGTTCGAAAGCTCCTCACGCCTGAACAAATCCAGAATTGGAAGCTACACCGAGGAATGTGTGGCTGCCACAGGATGGGCGGCCGAGGTCATATGATGGGCGCTGGTCACGAAATGGGGCCAGGAATGTGCCATTAACCGTGATCACCAAAAAATGGACTGAAGAGGGGAAGGCCTTGTCCTTCCCCTCTTATTTTTGACTTTAAAAATCATTTCAATATGTTTTAAAATGAGCGCACGGGATTCGGATTCCCGGCGGCTTGGAGTTAAATCACTGAGGTTGAGCCATGAAGTCTACAACACAAACCCTCATCCTTTGCTTTCTTGTACTCTTCACGACGGCTCCCTCCTTTTCACAACCTCCAGGGCCGCCGATGAAAAAGTGGAGGGGAGAAGGTCAGTGCTGGAGGGCGTCAGAACTCGACCTTTCCCAGGAACAGAGAAAAAGTCTTGATCTCATTCAGCAGACTTACCTCCGGGAAGCCCAGCTCTTCCGGCTTCAGCTTTTCACAAAGCGTTTAGAACTTCGTGAATTACTCACCAATCCCACCACAAAAACCGAATCGATACGCGGAAAATATTCCGAGATCGTTGAACTCCGGTCCAAACAGGAGGAAAAGGCCGTTGAATACCTGATCAAGGTGAGGAGTCTCCTCACGCCCGAACAACTAAAGAATTGGTGCCCGGACCAGGAGTTCCCCACTTTCCGACAGATGATCCACGGACCCGGTCCAATGGGACCGATGCGTCCTGAAAAGACCTTTCCTCCGACGGAGTGATTCGGGGGGGCGGAAATCAGGACGAGGTGTATTTTGTTCGAGCAAAGGGACAAGATCAAAAGAAGCTTTTCACCCATCTACCTGGGCATCTTCTCCGGAATCATTCTCATCATCCTCATCATCAACGGGCTCCTGGAAATCACCCGAGCCAAAAAAGGATTCCATCTTTTGCTCGAAAGGGAAGCCATTGTCCTCATTCAGCATTTCGAGAAGAACATCCAAGAAACGCTCACCTCTCTCCTATGGATGGAAAGTAGGCCAGGAAAACATTTCTCCAATCCTTCTGTTTCAGGACTCTTTTTCGGTTTGGAGGATTCCGTCGCCGAGTATCTTCTCGAAGCCCTCCATCGGGTCGATCAAATCGACGGAGAAAAACCTCTGAACCTTCCTGCCCTCCGGGCTCTCATCGACCAATACCATGTTACTTCGATCGAGATCTATGACTCCGAGGGGAGATCCCTCAGGGGAGAACCCTCTCCATCTTTTTACCCAGAAAAGAAATTCCTTCTTCGGGAACTGATCGAGACGAAACATCCGGTCGCGATCGACCTTTTTGGGAAACCCCTTACCGGAGACCAATGGTTCTCGATTGCCATTTGGAGAAGGGTGAACCCGGAAATCATCGCTCTCTATCTCAATGGAGACCAGATGAAAGGACTTCTCCGACAATTCGCCATTCAAAGGGCGATCTCCGATATCGGTCTCAGAGAGGGAATCCTCTATATCTCTGTCCAGGACGCTTCTCTCAACACGATTGCTCACACGGACCCAACCTTTGTTGGAAGAAGAGAGGAGAATCCCTTTTTAAGGAATTCCCTCCAGAGCAATCGGGTTCTCTCACGGAACTATCAGTCCAGCCAGGGAGAAGAAATCTTTGAAGTGGTAAAATCTGTTTCCCTAGAAGACCAAAGCGTGGGGGTGATCCGCATTGGATATTCCCCCAAGGAAATCTATCCTGTGCTCAGCCAAATCAAAAAGAATATCATCCTCTCCGTCTCCTTTTTCCTCATCTTAGGGATTTCGGCGATCACTCTCATAGGGGTGAACCAGAACCGGCACCTTAGAAAAATGAAAGACATGGAGGACCGGATCCAATTGGCGGAGAGGCTCTCGTCACTCGGCCACTTGGCTGCCGGCGTCGCCCATGAGATCCGAAACCCTCTCAATGCGATGGGCATGGGTCTCCAGAGGCTCAAAAGGGAATTCCTCCCCCGGGATGAATCAAAAAAGGAAGAGTATATCTCCTTTATGGAGTTGATCCTCAAAGAAATCAGAAGGGTGAATCAAATCATCGAGCAGTTTCTAACCCTCTCCAGGCCATTTCAGCTCAGTCTAAGGAAATCTTCCCTCCAGGATCTTCTGAAAAACCTGATCAGCTTGCTTCAGGAGGAGGCTTCCTCTCTGGGAATTATTCTTCAGGCAGTCATTCCTACGGAACTGCCTCTCATCACAATGGATCCTGAGACGTTGACACAGGCGTTTATCAATATTATGAAGAATGGAATGCAGGCCATGGGGCAGGGAGGGACACTTCGTATTGAAGCCAAATCCCTAAAAGACGGCGTAGAAGTCATGATCTCGGATTCGGGTTCCGGAATTCCGCCGGAGCAGATGGAAAAGATTTTCAATTATTACTATACGACGAAAGAAAAAGGCGTTGGGTTGGGGCTTCCCATTGCCCATCGAATTATCGAAGCCCATGGGGGCCAATTGAGAATAGAAAGTCAAGTGGGGTCCGGAACGAAGGTAACGGTGAGATTACCTGTTTAGTCAATTAGAAAACTCCCCTCCCTGGTGGGAGGGGATGGAGGGAGGGGGAAGATGGATATCATCCTCACCCAGCCCTCTCCCGTCAAGGGAGAGGGAAGTATGTGATATGGAGAAAGCAAAACTCCTCATTGCCGAGGACGAAAAAACCCAAAGGGATCTTTTAGAAGGGTTCTTAAAAAAGGAAGGTTTCTCTGTGGAGGCCGTTGCCAACGGCAGGGAAGCCCTTCGGATGCTTGAGGGTAATTTTTTCGATTTGGCCTTAATCGACTACAAAATGCCCGAGCTCGACGGCCTCCAAACCCTTCGCGAGATTCGAAAACTCTATCCGGACTTCCCTGTCGTCATGATGACTGCCTACGGAACAGTAGAAACCGCCGTGGCCTCGATGAAAGAAGGGGCTCTGGACTATCTCACCAAACCCATCGATTTGGATGAACTCCTCCTCATGCTCCAAAAAGTAATCGAGAGGTCCACCCTCATCAAAGAGAATAAGGAACTAAGAACGCAACTTCAGGACCGCTATCAGTTTACGAATATCGTCTACGGAAGTTCGGTCATGGAGGAGGTCATGGGGCTGGTGGCCCGGGTGGCCCCCAGCCAAGCCACTGTCCTCATCCGGGGGGAGAGCGGGACAGGAAAAGAATTAGTCGCTAATGCCATTCATTACGCAAGCCCTCGCTCTCAAAAACCCTGGGTCAAGGTAAGTTGTGCCGCGATTCCCGAAACCCTCCTGGAGAGTGAACTCTTCGGTCACGAGAAAGGGGCTTTCACAGGAGCCACCCAGCGAAGAATAGGCCGATTCGAAGAGGCAGACGGCGGCTCCATCTTTCTCGACGAGATCGGAGACCTCTCACCAAGCACTCAAGTGAAACTCCTAAGGGTCTTGCAGGAAAAAGAATTTCAAAGACTGGGGTCGAATCTGAACCTCAAGACCGATGTCAGGGTGATCGCGGCCACTCATCGAAACCTTGAAGAGGCGATTCAGAAGGAGCTCTTTCGGCAGGATTTATACTACCGGCTCAACGTCATCTCGATCGCCCTTCCCCCCTTGCGGGACAGGAGGGAGGATATTTCTCTTCTGATCGACCATTTTTTGAAAAAGTATTCGGAGGAGAATCAGAAATCGATTTCTGATATCTCCAAGGAGGCAAGAGCCCTGCTCCTTCGTTATCCTTATCCCGGAAATGTCAGAGAAGTGGAGAACCTCATCGAACGGGCAGTCATCCTATGCCGTGGAGAGATGATCACGACCCAAGACCTTCCCTTTCACCTTAGAGAGGAGAAATCCGAGACGCTATGGGAATCTTCTGAAAAACAAAAGAGTCTCCCCGAATCTCTCGAGGAGATTGAAAGAGATTCCATCCTCAAGGCCCTCCATCAACATCAGGGAGTTCAGACGAAAGCCGCGGAGAGCCTCGGCATCAGCGAGAGGGTGCTCCGATATAAGATAAAGAAATACGGCATTAGACAATAACCTCCCTTCCCCTGGCAGACTGTGTCGTGATCCTTTTTTGTCATTGCGAGCGAACGCAAAGAGCGTGGCAATCTCTTACTTTCTAACGCCTTGTGAGATTGCTACGGTCGTCTCACTCCCTCGCAATGACATTGCTACATATAGCCTCTGCTCGAAGAGAGCGGAGGGAAATTTATTTCTGATTTGGAATTTAAACCCGGACATGGTAAGATCCCTTCCTAACAGGGATGGAGAACTGATATGACCTACTACCGCTACCGTTTCTCATTCGGATATGGTTTGACGCCCGCCATTAAAAATCTCATGATCGTCATGGGGATTGTTTTTCTCCTGCAGGAAGTTGTGAGCCGCATGATGGTCGTTTACCTTGGACTGCTTCCGGGGCTTGTGTGGCATGAATTTTATCTGTGGCAACTTCTAACTTACATGTTTCTTCATGGGGGATTTTTTCATATCCTCTTCAATCTCCTGGCGCTCTGGATGTTTGGTGGAGAGCTGGAAAACTTGTGGGGATCGAGAAGGTTCTTGTTCTATTTTTTCTTTTGTGGAATTGGAGCCGGAATTATAACCGTTCTCTGCACTGTGATTTTAACTCCTCAATATCAATTTATCCCCGTCATTGGCGCCTCCGGAGCCATCTACGGAATCCTTCTCGCCTTTGGGTGGCTCTTTCCCAATCGGCTCATCTACGTCTACTTTCTGTTCCCAATCCCTGCCAAATACTTTGTCATCATTTTCGGCCTCATCGAGTTCTTCTCTTCGATAGGAGGAGCCGGAGGGGGCGTATCACACCTCACCCATCTTGGCGGTCTTCTCTTCGGCATCCTTTATATGCTCTACCCGACGGTCCGACAAAAACTTCGCCGTGAATACTACAAGCGGAAATGGTCTCAAAGAGGCCCTGACAGCGGGGGCTACTATCACTGATCAAAGGACCGAAGATGGAAAGTAGAGAGTAGAAAGTAGTCAATACCACTCTCCATCTTTCATCTTCCACATTCTTCAAGTGATCTTCATCGGGACAAGCGGCTATAACTATCCTCATTGGTGGAACGGGACCTTCTATCCTTCCGATCTCCCACAGAAAAAGTGGCTTGAGTTTTACGCGGAATACTTCAGCACAGTAGAGCTGAATGTCTCTTTCTATCGCCTTCCCAAGAAAGAAGTTTTTCAAGGCTGGTATAAACGAACGCCGAAGAAGTTCGTCTTTGCCGTGAAAGGAAGCCGGTTCATCACCCACATCAAGCGATTAAAGGATTGCAGAGAACCGGTTTCTCTTTTCTTCGACCATGCATCGCCGCTGAAAGAGAAATTGGGAGTCGTGCTCTGGCAGCTTCCCCCGCGATTCAAGTTCCAGAAAGAGAGATTGGAGGAATTCGGGGTTCTTCTCTCAACCCTGCCCCGTTCCAAACTTCATCGCCATGCCTTTGAGTTTAGGGATGAGTCGTGGTTCTGCGAGGAGGCCTTTCGGATTCTGGAAGAATTTGGGTTTGCTTTTTGCATCGCCCACGGTTCAGGCCTCCCTTTTATGGAAAAAAGAACCTCCGACTTTATCTACCTTCGACTTCACGGTGGGGAATTGCTCTACGGCTCTAATTATTCGGATAAGGAATTAAAGCAATGGGCAGGAAAAATCCAAGATTGGAGAAAAAAGGAAAAGACCGTTTTCGTCTACTTCAACAACGATGCTTACGGCTTCGCCGTCAAAAACGCCCTGACCCTGAAAAAATCGGTATCCCAAGATTGAACCCCTTTAGAATTTTTTGCTTGCAAATGGCTGAAATCTATGATAGTTGTTATACAGGTTTATGTTAACTTTGGTCCCGAATCTAATTCCAGGCTTCGTGAAGGGTTCCTCCAAGCCCGCGAGGGGAAATCAGCATCTGATGCTGGCCGGACTCCACCAAACCATTTTCCTCAATCAGTGGGGGGAGCCCGAGACTCAAATAGGCCTCAGGAGGCTTGGAAGTTTCAATAAACTGGGCTCCTTTTTATTGATCGAGGATTCCGGCGGGGAGGTCTATCATTCTATCTGGATTTACAAAAAAAGGGATAGGATCCTGTTCTTCAAAAAGAAAAGACTCATTTCTCATTCGAGGTGGACTGAATTCACACAGAGAGGAAGAGAGCCGAAAGAGGAACCCGAGACGCGATCCCCCATGAAATCTTCTCCTTTCCTAACCACGACGCTTTCCCTGGTCGCTTAGGCCAGGTAGAGCTCCTCCACCAATCGTTTTCCGGTGACCGTCCTGAAGACTTTCCCGATCAACTGCTCAACTTTTTCTCGGTCTTTTGAAATCCCCTCCTCTTCAATATTAACCAGTCCGTCCGCCTCATAGAGGATCTGAAAATGAAGTGTCTCTTCTTCTCTCGGGCTATGATGATGACCAATGATGTCACAAACCTCGTCAATCACCTGCTTCGGTACATTTAATCTTTCCAAAATCCCCCCGGCAATACCAGGTCCCTCCATCTCCTGATAATGACCTGAATGGCTTCCATATTTTCTGTCCGCCTCATGGATTCCAATATCATGAAGGTAGGCGGCCGCCATCACCACCAGAGGATTTCCACCTTCCATCTTCAGGATCTTCTCTGCAAACCTGGCAACTTCGATAGCGTGGTGGACCCGCTTGAAATCTGTCCCAAAATATTTCTTCATTTCCAGAGCGATTCTCTGCCTGAGCAAATCCTTTTCCTCCGTTTTTCGCCTTTGCTTTACCTCTTCGGGCACAGTACCGATACACTGCTCGGCATAGGGACACCACTGAGCACAGCCAAAATCCGATTTCGGGTTGACGATTTCATGACCACAGCAGCACTTACGCCTGACCTCATCCTTGAAGAACTCGACCTTTCTCCCACATTTTCGACATGGGGCGTCAAAAATATCTCCTGGCCTCCAAAACCTCATATCCTGCCCCGGACACTTCATGTCTTTTCTCCTTCTCTATCATATTGTGCCAACATATAGGGGAAATTTCATTGACTTATGTCAAGTCGGATCTCTTCGGTCAACGGCGAGGCTCACGAATCCTATCAGGGTCGGAAAATCGCTCTGAAGAAAGGCGGAGATGAGTCAACTTGTTGATATCGCTCATTAAGTAAAAATTCCGGCGCCTGCTTGGCGACACGCTGAGGTATTACCGATCGACCATCGCGGTTCGGAGACTTTTTTCTCTTGCAAAATGCCAAATCATGTGTTAACTGAATTAGATTCGGCTATTTATCTCCAAAAGGGGAGGAAAAATGGAAATGATACGGAGGGCTCGATGTCCGCGGTAACGATGAAGGAGCTTCTGGAGGCTGGGGTCCATTTTGGCCATGAGACGAAACGCTGGGACCCCAAGATGAAACCGTATATCTTTGGGGCAAGGAATGGAATCTATATTATCGATCTCCAGAAAACCGTCCAGCTCTTCAAGGAGGCTTATCAATTCGTCCGGGACGTCGCGGCGAAAGGAGAATATATCCTCTTTGTCGGGACGAAGAAACAGGCCCAGGAAACGATTTCCGAGCACGCCACGCGCTGCGGAATGTTCTACGTAAACCATCGCTGGCTGGGAGGAATGATGACCAACTTCCAGACGATCAAGCGGTCCATCGATCGATTGAATAAACTGGAGGCGATGAAGAAGGAAGAGATCTACAATCTCCTTCCGAAAAAAGAGGTTTTGGAATTAGAGAAAGAGAGGAGCCGGCTGGAAAAATCGCTGGGGGGTATCAAAAATATGGATCGACTTCCTGGGGCCATCTTCGTCGTGGACCCTAAAAAGGAAAGGATTGCCGTGAGGGAGGCTCGAAAAATTGGCATCCCCTCCGTCGGCATTGTCGATACCAATTGCAATCCCGAGGAGCTGGATTACATTATTCCGGGAAATGACGATGCCATCCGCGCGATTCAATTGTTTGCCTCTAAGATTGCCGATGCGGTCGTGGAGGGAAAACAGATCTACGAAAAACAACTCCAGATCGAGGGAGCGAAACAAGATAAAGAGGGTTCGGAAAAAGGTGAGCCTCCCAAACCGATCCAGCTAGAAGAAGTGGCCGAGGGAGTGGAAGAGGGATAGGAACGAATGGAAATTACGGTTGAATTGGTAAAAGACTTGAGACAGAGGACTGGGGCGGGAGTGATCGACTGCAAAACAGCCCTGCAAGAGGCCAAAGGAAATATGGAAGCAGCGATCGATTACCTCCGGCGGAAAGGATTGGCCACTGCCGCCAAAAAGGCGGGCCGAATTGCAACGGATGGCCTGGTCTCTTCCTATATCCATGCCGGGGGAAAGATGGGGGTCTTGGTCGAAATCAACTGCGAAACCGATTTTGTCGCGAAGACCGAGGATTTTCAAACCTTCGTAAAAAACATCGCCATGCATATCGCCGCTGCCAACCCCCAATACATCAAAAGGGAGGAGATCCCGGAACAGGTATTGGAAAGGGAGCGGGCAATCTATCGAACCCAAGCCCAGGAGGCAGGAAAACCTCAGAAGGTGATCGATAAGATTGTCGAAGGGAAAATGGAGAGGTTTTATTCCGAGGTTTGCCTTCTGGAACAGACCTATGTCAGAGACTCCGACCTCACGATCAAGGAATTGCTGGACGCCATGATTGCCAAGATCGGGGAGAACATTACGATCCGTCGGTTTGCAAGATTTCAACTGGGTGAGGGACTATCCTCTCAGCCGTCGCCTGCCTGCTCTTCCTCGGTGAAGTAGGCTCCGTTAGAAATTCCAACAGGACACCGTTTCCAACGGGGCGAAACATCGGGACCGGGCAGGAAAGAACCAATTGAGCAAAACGCTTGTCCCTTCATGCAAAAACCCCGATATAAAAGGATCCTTTTGAAACTGAGCGGTGAGGTGTTGACGGGCCAGGGAGGTTTCGGAATCGACCCCGCCGTGATCCAGAAGATCGCTCAGGAAATCAAAGAGATAAGAAACCTGAAGGTGGAGGTCGCCATTGTCATTGGCGGAGGCAATATCTTTCGGGGGATGGCCGCCAGCGCAAAAGGAATGGACCGGGCCTCCGCAGACTACATGGGGATGCTGGCTACCGTCATGAACGGCGTTGCTCTGCAGGATGCCCTTGAAAAGATCGATGTTCAAACGCGAGTCCAGACGGCCATTGAAATGCGGGAGGTCGCTGAACCTTACATTCGAAGAAGGGCCATTCGCCATCTGGAAAAAGGCAGGGTGGTGATCTTCGCCGGAGGGACGGGAAACCCTTATTTCACCACCGACACTACCGCCTCCCTCCGAGCCATGGAGATCGGGGCGGACGTCATTCTCAAGGCCACCAAAGTCGACGGCGTTTATGACGCCGATCCACTGCTTCATAAAGATGCCCGCAAATATGACGAACTCACCTATCTCGACGTCCTCAAGAAACAATTAAAGGTCATGGATGCAACGGCTATCTCTCTCTGCATGGACCACCAGATTCCTATCATCGTCTTCAATTTGAAGCGAAATGGGAATGTCAAACGGGCCGTTTTAGGAGAAAAAATCGGAACGAGAGTGAGAGGATGAATCATGGATGATAAGACGTATGGCGAAGCGGTCGCCAAGATGGAAAAAACGCTCTCTTCCCTCAAGGCGGATTTGAATAAGATCAGGACGGGCAGGGCCTCCCTGGCGCTCTTCGATGATATCCGGGTGGATTACTACGGTACGCCAACGCCTCTTAACCAGTTGGCCACCTTATCCGTCCCCGAGCCCAGACTCGTCACCATTCAACCCTGGGATACCTCCGGCATTGGCGAAATTGAAAAGGCCATCCTCAAATCGGAACTCGGAGTGACCCCGGCGAGTGATGGGAAGATGATTCGGATCAACATCCCTCGACTGACGGAAGAACGGCGTAAGGAACTGGTCAAGGTGGTGAGAAAGATGGCGGAGGGCGCAAAAGTGGCGATTCGAAACATCCGGAGAGAGGGAAACGATCAGTTGAAGGGGCTGGAGAAAAATAAAAAGATCTCTCAGGATGAACTCCATCAGTCCATGGATAAGGTGCAAAAATCGACCGATCAATTTATCGAGAAAGTGGATACGGTTCTGGCCGCCAAGGAAAAAGAAATCTTAGAAATCTCTTGAGATGAAAGGGGGGTGATGCCGGTGGCTTATGTCATTACGGAAGAATGTGTGGCCTGCGGGACGTGCGCGGAAGAATGCCCCGCTGAAGCCATTGAAGAAGGGGAACCCTATGTCATCAACGAAGAGAAATGCACGGAATGCGGAAGCTGTTTTGAGGTATGCCCTGTTGAAGCGATTGTCGAAAAATGACGTCGAAGGGGGAGAGGAATCCTCCTGAACATCTTCCCCCTTTCTCCTTCCCGAAGGATCTTCCTTTATCAGCACATCTTTCTCTCCGTAGCTCATAATCCGTAGCCGAAACTCAAAACCTCGCGGGTATCCGCGTCATGCTGAAATTTTTTCAGCGTCTTTTGATAACCGACGGCATGACTTGAGTCGGAGCAAGGTTCTGGATGACGATCACGGATCACGGATGATGAGTGAATCATTGAAAAACAGTACCTGATATGCTAATTTAAAACGATAGCTGATCTGAGGATGCTTTCATAAAGAAAACGCTCGTCTCGGTCTTCAACACGACCTCTCCGTTATGGAAGAAATCGATAAAGAAAATCTTCCCCGCCACATCGCCATCATTATGGATGGAAATGGGCGCTGGGCCAAAAAGAAGCTCCGGAACCGAATCGCCGGCCACAAGCAAGGAGTCAGGGCCGTCAGGGAAGTCGTCACCGCTTGCCGCGAATTGGGGATCAAGGTGTTAACGCTCTACGCCTTCTCTATCGAGAACTGGAAGAGGCCGTCGGACGAGGTGAAGGCCCTGATGGGACTGCTGAAAGAATACCTTCAAAAAGAGTGTGACGAAATGGTCCAGAATAACATCAGGCTCAATGCCATCGGCCGCATCGAAGATCTTCCTCTCGATGTCCAGAGGATCTTGGAAGAAACGAAAAAAAGGACCGAACACTGCGATGGGATGCTTCTTAATCTCGCGTTAAGCTACGGCGGTCGTTCGGAGATTCTTCACGCGGTCCAGGGGATCCTCTCCGACCTCCAGACGGGAAGGATCAAACCGGGGGAGATTACGATTCAACGCTTCTCTCAGTACCTCTGGACCCGCGGGATATCCGATCCGGACCTTCTCATCCGGACAAGTGGTGAATTTCGCATTTCCAATTTCCTCCTTTGGCAGATCGCCTACACGGAGTTATATGTCACCGACACCCTGTGGCCGGATTTCGACCGAAACGAACTTGTGAAGGCCATCTCCGATTATCAATCGAGAGAGAGAAGATTCGGCCTGACCAGCGAGCAACTGAACGGACGCGAAGAATAATTGAATTGCAGATTGCAAATTTCAAATTTCAAATTGAATCAAAGTTCTTTTTCAATCTGAAATCTTAAATCCGAAATCTGAAATCAAAGGGATGGTATGGGCATAATAGAAAAGAGGAAAGTTTGGATGGCGTTGATCATGGTCCCTCCGATCATCCTCCTGATCACTCTGTTTCCTCCGTTTGTGCTCTACCTCATGGTGCTTCTGGCCACTTTTTTCGGACTCCGAGAGTACACCCGCCTTGTCCTTCCAAATGCCAAATGGGTCGAACGCGCTATGGGGATAGGACTGGGGTTGGTCCTCTCAGCCATCGTTTCATTCGGAGAGTTAAAACAGATTCCTCCCTTCCTGGTCGTCGTCCTCCTCACTCTTTCCGTCCTCTTCATGGGCACTTCCAGGGATCTCTCTTCCACCATCTCGAAGATGGGGATGCTTCTCTTCGGAATTCTCTTTATCGGATTTCTCCTTACCTATGTCTCGCTCGTCAGAAACATGACGAACGGAAGGCTATGGGTTCTTTTTCTCATCACAACGGTCTGGGCCGGGGACATCTCTGCCTTGGTGAGCGGCGCCTCCTTCGGAAGACATAAACTCTATCCCAAGATCAGTCCCAAAAAAACCTTCGAAGGGCTGGGAGGAGCCATCCTCGGCTCCATCATCGTGGCCCTCGTCTTTGCCACGCTATTCATCCCCCATATGAAGAAGGGAACCTGTATCCTTCTCGCCGCCGGCATAGGATTTTTTGGTCAATTAGGAGATTTTACGGAATCGATGCTGAAACGGAGTGCTCAGGTAAAGGATTCGGGCAACCTTATTCCCGGCCACGGGGGCATGCTCGATCGCCTCGACAGCTTCCTCTTCTCCGCTCCTTTTCTTTATTACTGCCTCCTCTATCTCTTGAAGGAGACCTCATGAAGCGTCTTTCTATCCTGGGCTCAACAGGCTCGATCGGGGTCAATACGCTCGATATCGTTGGTCAATTTCCAGAACGATTTGAGGTGGTCAGCCTTTCTGCCGGCCTCAATACCGACCTCCTGAAGCGGCAAATCCTTCAGTTTCGGCCAAAGCTCGTCTCCGTTCTCAATCAAGAACTATCGGAAGCCCTTCAAAGAGAGCTTCCCAACGTACCCGTCGAAATCGTTCACGGGGTGGAAGGGCTCATCCGGGTAGCCACCCACCCGGAGGTCGATCAGGTCGTTTCGGCCATCGTGGGTGCGGTCGGCCTCATCCCCACCCTCTCTGCGATCAAGACCGGAAAAAAAATTGCTCTGGCCAACAAAGAATCTCTCGTCATGGCCGGAAAGATCATGATGGAAGAGGCCAAAAAGAATCACGTCCAGATCCTCCCCGTGGACAGCGAACACAGCGCCATATTCCAAGCGCTGCTCGGCCACCAGAAAGAGGATGTTCACCGCCTGATCCTCACGGCATCCGGAGGACCCTTTCGCAACTCTCCCCTTTCCAGGCTTCATGAAGTCACCGTGAAAGAAGCTCTGAACCATCCTCGCTGGACGATGGGAAAGAAGATCACCATCGATTCTGCCTCCCTGATGAACAAAGGGCTGGAGGTTATCGAGGCCCATTGGCTTTTCAATATCCCCGTTGAAAAGATCGTCGTCCTGATCCATCCGCAGAGCGTCGTTCACTCAATGGTGGAATATGTCGACGGCTCCATCGTCGCCCAGATGGGGATTACGGATATGAAGATCCCCATCTCCTACGCCCTTGCCTTTCCCGAGCGGCTCAATCTAAAATTGCCTTCCCTCGACCTTTCGAAAAGCGAAGCCCTCACTTTTTCACCCCCCGATTTCCAAAGGTTTCCTTGTCTCCGATTGGCCTACCAATCCATCGAGATCGGAGAGACCATGCCCGCCATCCTCAATGCGGCCAATGAAGTGGCCGTCGGCGCCTTCTTAGAAGGATCTCTCAAATTTACGGAAATCCCTCTCTTTCTCCAGAGGGTGATGGGGGAGCATGAGGTGAAGCCCGTTCATACGATTGAAGATATTCTGAAAGCCGATCACTGGGCCAGAGAGCGGTCGAAAGCCATTTTAGAAGGGAGCAAACCGTGCTGACCACCATCTTTTCGAACTATTCCGGTTTCCTTGTTTCGGCAGGCTACTTTGTCCTCGTCCTCGGCATTCTCGTCTTCGTCCACGAACTCGGCCACTTCTTGCTCGCGAAGAAATTGGGTGTCGGTGTGATTACCTTTTCTCTGGGTTTCGGACCCAGGCTCATCGGAAGGAAAATCGGAGAAACCCAGTATCAAGTTTCCGGCGTTCCCTTGGGGGGATACGTTAAGCTGATAGGGGAAGATCGCGGTGAGGAAGTGAAGGAGGAAGACCGGACACGTTCGTTCTCCTTTCAACCGATCTGGAAACGGGTTTTAATTATCTGTGCCGGCCCTTTTTTCAATATGTTTCTTACCTTGGTCGTCCTTTGTTTCAGTTTCATCCTCTTCGGCATCCCGTACGACACCTTGCCCCTTCCCGCGAAGATCGGCGACCTCAGCCCGGGTTTTCCAGCGGCACAGGCCGGTTTGAGAAGGGGGGATGTCATTCTCTCCGTCAACGGCGCGAGCGTCGCTACGTGGGATGACCTTTCCAATAAGATTCGAAGCAGTGGAGGGGAAACGCTCCTGATAAAGGTGAAGCGGAAAGAAGAACATTTGGCATTCAGAATCAACCCGAAGATGTCGAAAGAAAGAACAGACCAAGGGGAAAAAACCGTATATCTGATCGGCATCTCTGCTCCTTACGATGAAACGACATACCTTTATAAAAAGATTGGCATCGGCGAGGCGGTCTACGAAGGCGGGCTCCGATCTTGGTACCTGACAAAATTAACCGTGATTGTCTTAGTAAAAATGGTTTCCGGGGAAATCTCTGCGAAGACAATCGGTGGCCCCATCCAGATCGCTCAAGAAGCGGGGAAGCAGGGGAAAAAAGGGCTTCCCTATTTGTTAGGCCTCATCGCCATTCTGGGTATTAACCTTGGCCTGATTAATCTTTTTCCTATCCCTATTCTCGACGGTGGCCATCTCCTTTTTCTTGTGATGGAAGCAGTTTTAGGGAGGCCCGTCAGTATCAAGAAGATGGAAATTGCCCAACAGATCGGGCTCATTCTCATCATCCTCCTGATGCTTTATGCCTTTCATAACGATCTTCGAAGGATCTTTTTCCCGGGAGGATATGGGTTCTGAGATGAAAGTCCTCGGAATTGACACCTCGTCGCCGTGCGGGGCCGTGGGATTGATGGATGACGGAGAGGTCGTCTCCGATTATCTTCTCAATATTCCGGTGACCCATTCTGAAAGGCTCCTTGGGGCAATCGAGTTTGTGCTGAGAGAAGCTCGCTGCCGTATTGAACAGGTCGAAGGATGGGCGATCGCCATCGGCCCCGGCTCCTTCACAGGATTGAGAATCGGGGTCAGCACTGTGAAAGGCTTGGCCTTTGCAACCGGAAAACCCGCGGCAGGTGTCTCTACGCTCGACGTCCTGGCCTCCCAAATCGCTCCCACCTCTTACCTTATCTGCCCGATCCTCGACGCCAAGAAGAAGGAAGTCTATACTGCTTTTTATCGCTACGGAGAAGGGGGGTCCCTCAGGCGGCAATCGGAATATCAGGCGATCTCGCCTGAGAACCTTGTCAGACAGATTAAGGAACAAACTATTTTCGTCGGCGACGGAGTAAAAACCTATGGGGACTTTCTTGCGAACTGCCTCCCCTCCTTCGCCATTCTTCCCTCTGCTCCCTTTCATGTTTCTCATGGCTCGATGGTGGCAAAATTGGGGATGGAACTCCTCAAGAGAGGTGAGCATTTGAACCTTTCGGCTTTTTCCCCTCTTTATGTCAGGCCCTCAGAAGCTGAAATGAAATGGCAAGAGAAACATTCCAGTCAAATCCCGATTTAGACTCTCCACCTACCCCTGACCGGCTCGTATCCGGGGAGGTCCGGGCTCTGCCCTTCACCGGGTGGCAATAAGTTGACAAAATAGCTGGATTATATTAGCTTTTTTTGTTAAGCTGTCTTGAGTGACCACGTTTTTCCATATCGGGGGGTTGAGATGACGACTAAAGAGGAGGCGTTGATTGAAAAGCTGGTGAGAGAAAATGAAGAATTTTCAAAAGTAAAACAAGCGCATACCCAGCTTGCAAAACAATTGGATGAGCTGGAGAAAAAGCCATTTCTCACCCCTCAGGATGAAGTGGAGATAAAAATCATTAAGAAGAAAAAACTGGCACTCAAAGATCAGATGGAAAAAATATTGATGCAGCACCGATAACTGAGAATCAATGTCAAAGTTCAAAATCCAAATGTCAAATCAACCTCAAATGTTAAAATATCAAAGGTTTGCTTGTATTTTTTGTTTATCGTTCAATCATTTGGATTTCCTTTGAACTTTGGGCTTTGACATTTGCCATTGTGATTCATCATGAAAAAGACCGGTTCTCAAATCATCGTTGAATCTTTGAAGAAGGAAGGGGTAGAGACCATTTTCAACTACCCCGGTGGCGCTGTCCTCCCGCTTTTCGATGAACTCCAAAGTGCGCCATTCAAGCAGGTGTTGGTCCGGCACGAACAGGCGGCGGTTCATGCAGCAGATGGATATTCCCGCGCCACAGGAAGGGTCGGGGTCGTCATCGTCACCTCCGGACCGGGGGCGACCAATACGGTGACCGGCATTGCCACGGCCTTTATGGACTCTGTCCCGATGGTTATCATAACCGGCCAGGTCCCCACGCTTCTGATCGGAAACGATGCCTTTCAGGAGGCGGACATTATTGGCATCACCAGGCCATGTACGAAGCACAATTACCTTGTGAAAGATGTCAAAGACTTGGCTCGAACAATAAAGGAAGCTTTCTATGTGGCCCGAAGCGGAAGGCCCGGACCGGTTCTTATCGATCTTCCCAAAGATGTTCAGGCCGAATCCGCCGAATTCAAATATCCTGAAAAAGTCTCTATTCGAGGCTACCAGCCCACTTATGAAGGACATGTCGGCCAGATTCAAAGGGCTGTTAAACTGGTAATGAAGTCCAAGAAGCCCGTGCTGTATGTCGGGGGCGGCATCATCTCTTCAAACGCTTCGAAGGAGCTTACACTTTTTGCTGAAAAGCTGGGAATTCCCGTCACCATGACCTTGATGGGATTGGGCAGCATCCCCGGAAATAATCCTCTTTCTCTGGGAATGCTGGGAATGCATGGAACCTACTGGGCCAATATGGCGGTCATGGAGTCTGACCTCCTCATCGCCATCGGATCTCGTTTCGATGACCGGGTTACGGGAAAGATCGAGGCCTTCGCCCCCCAGGCCAAGATCATCCACATCGATATCGATCCTACTTCCATCAGCAAAAATGTAAGAGTAGACCTGCCTATTGTCGGCGACTGCAAACATGTCCTTTCCAAAATTCTCTCTTTCCTCGAAGAGGAAGATGTCGGCACGTTCAGAGCTGGATTGGAAAAATGGCATCATCAGATCGACAAATTTCGGGCGGTCCACAGCATGAATTATGAGCAGCGGGAGATCATCAAGCCTCAGTACGTCATCGAAAAGATTTTCGAGCTTACCAAAGGCGATGCCATCATCTCTACGGAGGTGGGCCAGAACCAGATGTGGACAGCCCAGTATTTCCCGTTTCTCAGACCCAGGACATTGCTCACTTCAGGAGGACTGGGGACGATGGGTTATGGCTTTCCGGCGGCCATGGGTGCGCAAGTGGCTTTTCCGAACAAGCTGGTGATCGATATTTCAGGCGATGGAAGTTTCCAGATGAACTCCCAAGAACTGGCCACGGTCGTTCAGTATCGATTGCCGGTAAAAGTGGCCATCCTGAATAACGGTTACCTTGGAATGGTAAGACAGTGGCAGGAATTCTTCTACGGAAAACGCTACGCCTCCGTTTCCCTGGAAGGCATCTCCCCGGACTTTGTCAAATTGGCGGAAGCTTACGGAGCAGTGGGCCTGAGAGCGACTAAACCAGAGGACGTGGTCCCAACGTTAAAGAAGGCGTTCTCGACTCCCGAGCCCGTCATCATCGACTTCGAGATCGATCCCGAGGAAAATGTCTATCCCATGGTCCCGGCAGGAGAACCGTTGAATCAAATGAGACTGGTATAGAAAAGTAAGACAAGTTCAAAGTTCAAGTGTCAAAGTTTAAAACAAAAAACGAATAAAATTTGAAATTTGGATTTCATTCGGCATTTGAACTTTGTCATTTGACATTGGGCGCAAGGTTTTATGAGACACGTCATCACTCTTTTGGTTGAAAATGAATTCGGCGTCCTGACCCGGATCGCGGGGCTCTTCAGCGGCAGGGGGTTTAACATCGAAAGCCTGTGTGTCGCCGAGACACTCGACCCGACCGTTTCGACCATGACCATAGTCACCCGCGGGGACGATCAGATCCTCGAACAGGTTCTCAAACAACTGAATAAATTGATCTCGGTGATCAAGGTCGTGGACCTCATCGAAAAGGACTTTGTCGAGCGGGAAATGGTTCTGGTGAAAGTAACGGCCACCTCCGAGACGCGGGAGGAAATTCTCAGAGTGGTCGACATTTTCCGAGGGAAGGTGGTCGATGTCGGCGCCAAGACCTACACGATCGAGGTGACGGGGGACGAAAAAAAGATCAACGCGCTTCTCTCCCTTCTGAAGCCCCTCGGCGTTAAGGAGCTGGTCAGGACAGGCCGAGTGGCCATGATCAGAGGGAGTAAAATCACGACAGAGCCTGGGAGTTAATCATGGTCACGCACGACGAGTCACGAATTACGTCTTTTCACTATTATGCGAAAGGAGTTAAGGGATGAAAATCTATTATGACAAAGATGCAACGCTCAGCATCCTGAAGGGAAAAAAGATCGCTATCATCGGCTACGGAAGCCAGGGACACGCCCAGGCTCAAAATTTACGGGACAGCGGCCTCAATGTGATCGTCGCCGAGATAAAGGGAACGGAGAATTATCAGTTTGCCATTCGGGATGGCTTCAAGCCTATCGGCGCTTCGGATGCATCCAAACAGGCCGATCTCATTCAGATCCTCACCCAGGACGATGTCCAGTCCAGATTGTATGAAATGGACGTCAAGCCTCGCCTTCAAAAAGGGAAAACCCTCCTGTTTTCTCATGGGTTCAATATCCACTACGGTCAGATCGTTCCGCCCAAAGAAATCGACGTGGTGATGATTGCTCCGAAAGGCCCCGGCCATCTGGTGCGAAGAGAATTTCAAAAGGGAGCGGGCGTTCCGTCCTTGGTCGCGATTCATCAGGATTTCTCGAAGAAGGCCAGGCACACCGCCCTCGCCTATGCGAAAGGCATTGGCGCCACTCGAGCCGGCGTCATTGAAACCACCTTCAAAGAGGAGACGGAAACAGACCTCTTCGGAGAGCAGGCGGTTCTGTGCGGAGGGGTGTCGGAACTCATCAAGGCAGGCTTCGATACGCTGGTGGAGGCGGGATACCAGCCCGAGATCGCCTATTTCGAGTGTCTCCACGAGTTGAAACTCATCGTGGATCTGATTTACGAAGGAGGAATTCCTTTCATGCGCTACTCCGTCAGCGACACGGCCGAGTACGGCGACCTGACGCGAGGCAAGCGGATCATCACGCCGGAGACCCGTGCAGAGATGAAGCGGATGCTCCAAGAGGTGCAGAACGGAAGTTTTGCAAAAGAATGGATCCTGGAAAACCGCGTGGGCCGGCCCATGTTCAATGCCTTGAGGAAGAAGGAGGCCGAGCACCCGATCGAAGAAGTCGGAAAAAAGCTGCGCTCCATGATGGGTTGGCTCCAAGAGAAGAAAAAGTAATGGATCAGAATCGCTGGCTCATGGCTAAAGAAGGGCTCCCCTTCTTCATCCCCATGGCTCTCTTAACGGTGATCCTTGGAATTCTGGGGTGGAGGGCCTGGATGGCTCTGGGGATCCTTCTTTCTCTCTTTATCGCTTATTTCTTCAGGAATCCAAGGAGAGAAATCCCCAATCTTCAAAACGTCATTCTCTCTCCGGCCGACGGCAGGGTCGTTCATGTGGGAGAATGTGAGGAAAGCCGTTTTTTAAACGGAAAGGCGTTAAAGATAAGCATCTTTATGTCTCTTTTCGATGTACACCTCAATCGGGCCCCAGTTTCCGGAACGATTCTTGCAGAAAATTATATCCCGGGCCGATTTCTGGCGGCCAATGTGGAGAAGTCATCCCTCCTCAATGAGCAAAACGCCATGGTCCTGGAAACCGAGGATCGGTATAAAATCCTCCTGGTCCAGATTGCGGGCTTTGTGGCGAGAAGGATCGTCTGCTATGCCAAGGCAGGCGATACCCTGAGGAAGGGACAAATCTTTGGCTTGATCCGGTTTGGGTCGAGGGTCGATCTCTACCTCCCCCCTGAAGTAAAGCCGATTGTCAGGGTGGGACAGCACCTCAAGGGAGGGGAGTCGATCATTGGGTACCGAGTATGAAAAGGAAAAGAACGGGCACGAAAATGAGAAGGGGGATTTATATCCTTCCCAATCTTTTCACCACTGGAAACCTCATGGCCGGATTCTGGTCGATTATTTCCGTGCTTCAGGATCAATATCACTTTGCTGCGTTAGCCATCCTAGCAGCAGCGGTTTTCGATTTCTTTGATGGAAAGGTGGCTAAGCTTTCAGGAGCCACTTCCAAATTTGGAATGCAGTATGACTCGCTGGCCGATATTGTCTCCTTTGGAATCGCTCCGGCGCTGCTTGCTTTTGGTTGGGCCCTGCGGCCTTACGGAGAATGGGGATGGCTGGCTGCCTTTACCTTTGTCGCCTGCGGAGGAATCCGGCTGGCCCGGTTCAACGTGCTGGCCTCTTCCGGAGATACAAAATATTTCAAAGGGCTCCCCATCCCAGTGGCGGCCGCCATGGTCGCCTTCACCATCCTTCTCTATATCAAATACATTGAAACGGCTTGGGCCAAAGATATTATCGTTCTCGTCATGGTATACGTCCTAGCCTTCTTGATGGTATCCAACATCCGGTACTATACTTTCAAAGAGCTTGATCTTGCAAAACGAAAACCTCTCAGTACTTTAGTATGTGCTGTGCTCGCACTGACAGTCATCGTGATGAGGCCCACGATTATGCTCTTCCTTCTCGTCCTCCTTTATGTTTTTTCGGGTCCCGCGGGGATGTTGATTGCGTCGCACAAGAAGAGGGCTTTGAGTGGAAACGAGCCACTTCCGCAAGAGGATCGGGTGATACGCGGATGAAATACTTTTTAATTGTCAACTCCGATATTTTTAGGTAAATTCATTCTTAAGAAAATTCCTCGGTAGCTCAATCGGCAGAGCGGGTGGCTGTTAACCACTAGGTTGCAGGTTCGAGTCCTGCCCGGGGAGCCAGTTAATTCAAGGGGTTAGGAGATTGTTCCTGACCCCTTTTTTGTGCTTGCAGCACTATTGCAGCAGTCGGCTCTTCTGCCTTGCCAAAGTAACTCTCCAGTTTCTCCATTGCATCCTTGGCATCGGCCTGATCCACGGTGTTATAGCGGGTAAACATAGCGAGAGTCTTATGGCCGGTCAATTTCATGATGACCGTTTGATCAACCCTGGCTTTTCTCATGTTGGTATTAAACGTGTGACGCAAGTCATGAGGGTGAAAGTTTTCTATCCCGGCCCTCTCTAAAGCCTTGTTAAACCCCTCTCTGAAGTCCTTAATAGGCTTCCCCCTGTAGGTAAACACAAAACCGTGTTTAAGGTTTCTAACCTTTCCGGCCCTTTTGAATATGTCCAACAACACGTCATTGAAATACATGCGTCTCGGTTCGGAGTTTTTCGTGTCCTCCGGTTCAAGATCAAGGTAGAGGGCTATGAGATAGGTGGTTGCCAAAATTCTCCTTACCCATTCAACGATTGCACCTACAAATGCTCAGAATCAATTTTTGGGAAGATTGGCGATTACCATTAGAAACTGAGTATAAAAGCAAGAACATCGTATTTAGGTCGCTTCATGGAGATTTTGTGTCGTCTCTTAGGTGAAAAAGCATACTATGTCGCAAATTCCTTATCCAGAGGTGAGGAAAATAGGGGACTTTTCAAGGAGAGAAAAATGAAAATCTCTTCTTTTCACATGGGAGAGCGACAGGAAGAGGGGAAAAAGAAAACCCCGGACGGATATCCGGGGTTCATTTCTGAGGTACTCATGTGGGATGGTTCCGAAGTTCCCTTCAGCAGAGGGTAACTGAGAATGCGCATGTGGCCGTGAGTCGCCCTCCGCCCCCGAGAGAGCCGGCAGCCGTCAGTTGCCGCTCACTGTGTTGTCGCCGTGATCTCTGTCCTTGTCGTAATCGACACGGTAGATGCCACGAACCCCTTTCGTCTCAGGTACTCCGGCTCGTCGTTAGTGGTCGTCTTCGGCTTTTGTCCACTCCCTTTTGTGTACGAGAAAACCGGTGGAGTCGGGGTCGGTGCCAAAGCCGGTCTGATTCACCGTAACGATTTTCTTGCCATCAGGTCCTTGCACATAACCGACCTGCACGCTGGTGGCCAGGGGATTGGGGCAGGCCCCTACAGTAGCGCAAAACTGGCTCGCAGAGGTTTGCAGTCCGTCACTGCACGTCGTGATGACGATCCGCCCGTTGGGGTCAATCGTGTACGTTCCGTGAAACAAGGTTGGTCCGAGGTTGACACCCGGATTGTCAATCCCCGAATAGAAACCGTCGGCCGCGCCGCATACATTCCCCTTCCCGTCAAGGGCCATGACTTCTGCCGTGGCGAAGAAGATTGGCGGGCCAACAAGAGATCCATTTGCATGCACCGAAGAAACGTCGTACGCATTCTCTGCGCTGACGTACCGACCGGAGACATTGAACCGATGGTTGTGGTCATGGCCATCCGCCAACACTGGGACGGGCAGGAATGTCTGCGCTACGAGCGCTAGGAATGCAATTGCCATTATGATTGAAAGACTCTTTGTTCCTTTCATAGTTCTCTCCTTTCTTTGGCAGAATTTGCTATGGAACGTGCCTCAACACCTGACCTCTTTACCTCTTTGTTTCTTTCTGTAAATTCCCTCTTCACCTCCTTTCCTTAGTGGAGAAATAGTGTGCTTCGTTCAAACTTACTCCACTATAACTGTCAATTTTTCACGATTAACTGAGCTACTTATTTGCCCACGATAGCGTTGTGGAGGCTTGTGTCGCTAAGTTGAATGCGGTTCTCCCCCGCTCAGAGATCCCCACCTATTACTGGAGACTACCAATGACATTTAAAAAAGTAAATAGGGTAAATACCGTATTTTGACTGGCAAGATGCAGTATTTTACAGGAACAAACAGTATTGCTTGACTCAAGATGACCGATTATGGTTTGCTTTCTGTTGTAGGGTGAGATAAAGGAATGACGAGTCCAGAAGAAGTTAAAGGTCCCCATTTGGTGGACCAGTATCTAAGAAGCTGAACATATCTTGCCAATACAGCCCTTTGAAAAAAATTAGAGAAAAAGCTCTACTTGGTCTTCAAATCGTAGCTGTATGAGATTAGAAAAACGTAGCCTTCGCATCAGATTGAGCAATCCATTGCAATATTGGCAGGGCAAAGGAGGAATTGGGATATCATCCTGACTTTTTCGTTAGTGGAAGTTACTATAAGAAACTTGGCTCTTTGATATAGGACCGACTTTTAAGTCTTCGCTTCTCGGCGCCGGAGCCTGTAAATGAGGTAGGCTACGATTGCGAGGTTCAGGAGAAGCGCCGAGAGCCTTCGGGGACTTACTCGGTGAGTGAGTTCGTAAATCTCCAAAGGCACGAACGACGCTGTCGCAATCGCGGTCAAATATTCGGCCCAGCGCTTCCCCCGCCAGAGGCCGATTCCCTCGACCGTGAATAGAACAGTGTACAGAAAGGCGCCGACCCCAAGCGCCTCCAGGTGGCCGGGGTCCATTTGGCTCACCCGGGCTAGGAGTTGCTCGACGGTGCGGCGACCAACGTTGGAGGCCAATGCCGATACCCAGTGCTGGGGCCATGCGGTCAGGTCGGTCCGGACCAGCTCCAGTGTGCCGATACCTACAGCGAGAAGGAGCGCGGCCTTACAGAATTTGAATAGTGCGATCAGCCCGAGGATTCGATCGCGCCCGCCCTTGGGCCGACCCGGAGAAGCGGGCTGGGAGGTCGCTTTTTTATTCCCGTTAGAAATTAACAGGATTGCTGTCAGAAGTGTGAATTCTATTATTTCCACCTCCCATTTTCTTCCGTTTCTGTCGAATATTTCTATTATATAAAAAAAGATGTCCCGAGATTTCGTTTTTTCTGTGCGTGGCAGTAGTATCTGAAAATTGAACATATCTTGCC